>NZ_JBHXMU010000019.1:8897-135453 GCF_042720685.1 Kitasatospora sp. NPDC058492 | reverse complement strand
CAGACAGCATGGATCAACGACCCCAGCAAGCGCAGGGAACCCGCCCCACAAACCTCCTAACATCCCGACCGTCTCACTGGACTTGAAATCTTCCGTGGCGCGCGGAGTCAGATCCCGACCTGGGTACCGACGTTCCCTACGGCCGCCGGTGCCGAAGGCGCCGCTGAGGAGGATGGGTGCGTGGGTGAGGGCTCCAAACAGTCGATCAATACGACTGCGAAGGTTCCGGCACCACCGAACCGCAAGTCAAAGCCTCTGGGCGGTCGACGGGGCTTACTGACTTCGGCTTATCAGGATGGTAGGTCGAGGGAGAGTGTGGTTCCGGCGAGGAAGCCGTCGAGGACGTCGGGGCGGTACTGGAGTCTTTTGAGTCGGTTGCGGACGAGGGTTGCGAGTCGGTCCAGGGCGACGCCGGCGAGGTTCGCGAGGCTGCGTTTGACGTGGGCCCACAGGTGCTCGACCGCGTTCAGCTCGGGTGCGTATGCGGGCAGGACGAACACCGTCAGCCAGTCTCGCGCGCTGATCAAGTCGCGCATGACGTGGCCGCCGGCCGGGGCGGCCTGCAGCCCGGCTGCATCATGCACACCGACCGCGGAAGCGAATACACCAGTGGTGAATTCCGCCGGGAGATAGAGGAGTTGAACCTGAGGCAGAGCATGGGACGAACCGGCATATGCTACGATAACGCCACAGCCGAGAGCTTCTTCGGCTTGCTGAAAGCAGAGATTGGCACCACCGTCTGGGAGAGCCGCGAAGCAGCCCGTGCCGACGTCTTTCGCTTCATTGAAGTCGAATGCAACCGCACCAGGCTCCGCAAGCACCCCGAGTTCGGGTACCTCACTCCACTCGAAACCCGAGCCAGGCTGCAGCACGACTTCACCCCCGCAGCGTAAGCAACAGCTGTCCAGTTCCAGGGTGGAACCTCACCGACGGGAAACGACCCCCCTTCCTGGCAGCAGCCCGCAGCCACGGAGGGCCTGGGTGTCAATTTTTCCCTTTGCCCCCATTGCCAAGGTTAGTCATTCGTCGTTGTCCGGAGTAGGTGTCGGTTGCGTTCGGTGCGGCGTGCGCTGGACCGCCGACCGCTCGATGGAGGGATGCGACATGGCAGCAGGGGCAATGAGTGCACTCACGTGTGGGAAGTGGCGCCTGGCCTGTGCGCTGGTGGCAGTCGGGGCGGCTCTGGTCTCGCAAGGCTTCGTCACTGCGTCGACTGCTGCGGCTGCCGCCGGCGGCAAGGCCAGTTTGGGCGACCACTGTTCGCCCTACACCACATACCACGGTAAGAATCTCCGCGGTGATGTACGGACCTGCCTGGCGGTCAAGGCTGACCACTGGGAAATCGTCACGCACACCCGCGGGCAGGCGTACCTCAGCCAGGGCTTTTACGACGAGTGGCTTCCCGTAAACCGGAATCACCCGGCCACGTGGAAGGCATGGGGAACCGTGCGGCTCAGCCCGAGCAAGTCCGTTTCCTACTCGCACGGCAAGAGCCAGACGACCTGGAACGGTGGGGACTACACGCCCCAGAGCGGCATCCTGACGTGCGGTGCCTACAAGGTCACCCGCACCTACACCCAGACCGGGCCCCGCTCCGACGCGACGTTCAGCTCCGGCGAGAAAACCCTCACCATCACGGTTCCCTGCGCCTACTGACCGACCTGCCCCGAGTTTCGTGGAGTCCGCGATCGTGTGATCAAGCGGTCTGCGGGACTGCCTCCACGCCGGCCCAGTACGCCTGCTCGTACTCGTCGGGCGGGACGTAGCCCAGGCCGGAGTGGAGTCGTTCACCGTTGCAGCACGCGACCCACTGGAAGAGGGCCCGCTCGACCTCGTCGAAGTCCCGCCACGGCCCCTGATGCTCAATCAGTTCGACCTTGAACGTGCCGTTCAGGGCCTCTGCCATCGCATTGTCGTACGAGTCCGCGACGGACCCGACCGACGGCGAGGCGCCGACCTCGGCCAGTCGCTCCGTGTAGCGAATGGACACGTATTGCGACCCGCGGGCGCTGTGGTGAATGAGGTCGGCGCCCTTCTTGATCTTCTGTCGCCACAGCGCCATCTCCAGCGCGTCCAGCGGCAGGTCGGTGTGCATGTGGTCGGCGATCTGCCAGCCCACGATCCGGCGCGAGTGCGCGTCCAGGACGAATGGCCACGTAGACCCAGCCCGACCAGGTTCGCACGTAGGTGAGGTCGGCCAGCCACAGCTGGTTGGGGCGCTCGGCGGTGAACCGGCGGTTTACCAGGTCCGGCGGCGGTACCGACGGCTCACCACCCTGACCGCTCACCGCACCGATCCCGCCCCCGCGCTGGTACGCCTCCACCACGAGCGTTGCGGGAGGGCAAGTCCAGGAGCACCGGGTCCGCGCAGTGGTCGGCTGGGCGTCAGGAGACGAGCAAGCTTCTGGGCAGGGCCCCGAGCGACTCCACGATGCCGAAGTGGCCGTTGGCGTCGAAGAGCTTCTCCCCGGCAGCGACCGGTGCCTTTCCGAATGCGGTGGCGAACGCGTCGGCGGCGTCTGCGGTGAGCGTGCACGGTTCGTCGACGACGTCGATGCCGGAGAGCGAGACCCTGAAGTTCCGCAGGCCTACCGGGCAGTCCACAAGGTTGATCCTGTGCGGTGGCCCGCCATCGGCCGAGACCCCGCCGGTGATTGTGCGCCGCCCGAGGTCGGCGTAGAGGGCGGTCAGGTCCAGGCGGTGACCGGAGCCGTCGGTGAAGCTCACACCGCCGTCCATGCGGTCCGCCGCTGGCGAGGTCCAGGGAGACCGCCCCGACCACCCGGAAGCGCACACACGGTGTGGCTCCGCCGCGGTGCTCGGTCGCGTTGCCGGTGGCCGTGAGCGTGACGTGCATGGCGTCGAGACGTTCCGCAGCCGCCGCACCGAGGCAGAACTCGCTCATACCGTTGACCGGCACCTTGGGCGAGATGGCCGCAGCGGGCCCCGAACCCATGAGCACCGCACCGGTGACGAGAGCGGTGGTGGTGAAGCTGGCCAGGAGCCGGCGCATCCGAGGTCTCCAGTGATCGGGGCGGGTGCCTGTCACTCTGCCAACGGCCCCGCTCGACCATCCGGTACGGCAGGACACTGCACGACCACCCGAACGGGGCGGCGAGGGCGGCGCACCGGCCGCGACGTTGCCCCCATCGGCGCACTGCTGGTTCTACGGCAAGGAGAGGACGATCACGTCTTGCCCCCGACGTTGACGAGCTTGGCGAGCACCCGCGCGCTGACCCTGGCAGGCAGGCGGCACAGATTTTATCAAGGATGTCCTGGAGCGCCCCGAACGGAGGGCTCATAATCCTTTCACACTTCCGATTTCGTGAATCCGGGCCGCATCGTCGCCGTTTCCCCTGTCGCCGTTGCCGACCCTGCAAGCCGCTTCGCTGCCGCTATTTCACAGCCCGCCAGAGCGCTACGGATTCGGAGCTCTCACCCGTCGGCGAATAAAGACAGAGCAGAGAGAACGAGGTATCGTCCTGCGGGATATCCTCCGCAAATTGAACACATGAGGGCGAGGTGGCCGGCATGGACGTCCGGGAAGTGGACGCCCCCGGAGCGTGGCCGGTACTGGGGCACCTGCCGCGCATGCGGCGCCGGCCTCTGGAGTTCTTCTCCTCCCTCGCCGCGCAGGGCGACCTGGTGCGGATCCGGCTCGGGCCCACGGCAGCGACCGTGGTGTGCGATCCGGCCCTGGTCCGGGACGTCTTCAGCAGGCCGGGCACCTTCGACAAGGGCGGCGCCCTCTACGACAAGGCCCGCCATGTCACCCCGGGCGGGCTGCTCACCTGCACCTGGGCCGAGCACCAGCACCAGCGCGCCCTGGTGCAGCCCGCCTTCGCCAGGAACCGGCTGGAGAGCTACGTCCCGGTGATGTGGGAGGAGGTCTCCTCGATGCTCGCCGCGTGGCACCCCGCAGTGCGCGACCTCATCTCCCACTACACCGCCGCCTTCGCCGACCGCCTGTACCGTGCCGGAACGGTCGTCTTCGACCTGTTCGCGCTGCAGGACCTCGCCGACCGGATCAGGCTCGGCAGCAGCGCCAAGTACCAGGTCATGGGTATGTGCGTGGGCCACCCGCACATCCCCGACCACGTCTCGCACGAAATCGAGCGCGACATCGCCGAATCCGCCCACGAGCTCGCGGACCGCATGCTGGAAGACCTCCGCGCCCTGCTCACGTCCACGGACCCGGCCGACAGCACCGCGGCAACGGACGTGACCGGACCGGCGGGCTGGTGACCGCCGTGACCTACCCACCCGCGTTCACGATCGCCTACCTCGTCCACAGCGACGTCGAACTCCTGCGCCGCACCATCCCCACCACCCTGGACGCCCTGACCCGCGGCACACGCCACCCGTACGACCTGGTGCTCGTCGTCGACGGCGCAGAAAGCGCCCCGGCCAACGAGATCATCGAACTCGCCCACAACACATGGGGCTTCGACGAGGTCCGGGTACGCTGGCGCACCCGCCACCGGGCCTCCGGCGACCAGGCGAACAACATCCACACCCACTTCGTCAGCGACAAGAGCCGCTTCCTGATCACCATCGATGTCCTCGCCGAGATCGCCGAGACGTTCGACCGTTGCCCCCAGCTCGCTCTCGCCCAGCGCATCGACGACCACGACTGCTGGCAGTGGAAGCTCGAGGAGGTCGGCCCGCCGCTGAGCGACTGAGCCCGCTCCGTGAACCGCGTCTCCTCGCACTTCCTGATCTACGACACCCAGCGGGCCCGCCCCGTCATGGCCGCGGCCGGCGGCATCCCCGGCGACCGGTTCCACGACGACGGACAGCACTGGATGAACTACGAGGACTGGCTCTCCCACACCTTCGCCCACCCCACCGGCCCCGGCATCGGCTACCTGCACCGCCTCCCGCTCCGGGTCTTCCACTGCGACGAGAAGATCGCCCCCGGTTCCGCCCACTACCGCCGTGACATCGCCACCCGCCTGCGTGTCTTCGCCGAACGCGAGCACGCCGTGAAGGAGGAACTCGGTGCCTGACCACCGTCTCGTCCCCTCGCCCGTGTTCCTCCTCTCCCCGATCCGCTCCGGGTCGACCCTGCTGCGCTGCCTGCTCGGCTCCCACCCCGACGTCCACGCCCCGCACGAACTCCACCTCGCCGGCTACACCGTGGCCGTCGACGACGAGTTCACCGGCCTGTCCATGCGCACCCTCGGCCTCGACCACACCGACCTCGAGCACCTGCTCTGGGACCGCCTGCTCCACCGCCAACTCACCGAGACCGGCAAGACCGTGCTCGTCGAGAAGTCCCCAGGCAACGTCTTCATCTGGCAACGCCTCGCCGCCTGCTGGCCCCAGGCCCGCTACATCGTCCTGCGCCGCCACCCCGTTGCCATCGCCGACTCCATCCGCCGCGCCGGCGACACCAACGACCTCGCCGAAGCCGCCGTCACCGTCGACAAGTTCGCCACCGCCCTCGACGAAGCCGCCGCCAACCTACCCGGTGCCGTCCACGTCACCTACGAGCAGCTCACCACCGACCCGGAAGCCACCTGCAAGGCCCTGTGCGAGCACATCGGCATCTCCTGGGATCCGAGCATGCTCGACTACGGCCGCCACGACCACGGCCCCTTCGTCTACGGCATCGGCGACTGGTCACCCCAGATCGCCTCCGGCCGCATCCAGGCCGCCACCCCGCCGCCCGCTGACCCAGACGTCCCGCCGCTGCTCAATTCCTGGTGCCAGAAGTGGGGATACGCCCCGTGAACCAGCCGGGATCGTCAACCGTCTTCTGGCTCGCCGGACTGCCGGCCTCCGGCAAGACCACCCTCGCCCGCCACCTTCTCGACTACCTCCGCTCCGAGCACGGCGCGGACTGCGGGCTCTACGACGCGGACGTCGAACGCGCCATCGGAGTCCTGCGAGATCTCGGCTGGTCACCCTCCGACCGCATCGCCACGATCCGCGCCCTCGCGCATGCCGCCAACCGGCACCAGGTCGGCATCGTCACCCTGGTGACTTCCACCGAGGCGGAGCGCCGGCTCGCCGCAGATCTCCTCGGAGAACGGCTCCACCTCATCCACGTCCACGCACCCGAACCGGTGTGCCACGCCCGCGACGCCCTCCGGACCGTCCGCGCCTACCGGACCAATCCGGCACCGGACGCGCCGGAGCTGTCCTGGTCCGATCCCGAACAGCCCGCGCTGGCGCTGGACACCACGGCCCCGGTCAGCACCACCGTGAACGCCCTGTACACCTTCGCCGCCACCGCCCTCGCGAACGCCGCTTCCCCATAGATGTCGGTCAAGCAGCAGTCGGGAGATGCGGCGTCGATCCGGCTCGCACGGGTGCCGCCCGCTGGCCGTCGTGCGAGCCGGCCCCCTGCCCGCTACAACCGCTCCTCACCTTCTCCGCCACCGCGATGAACGCCAGCTCGGAGAAGAAGAAACCGCCCAGCTGGTCCGCATCGCACACCGAGGTGTACCAAGCCTCGACCTCTTCAGGGGCGACCGCGCCACGACCGTGCCTGGCGGCGGACAGCAGAGCCTTCCGGATCTGGTCAACCCGATCCTTCGCATGCCCCGTGAACTCGGTCGACCACGCCAGCAACGGCTCGACGCCGACGAGCTCCAGCGGGCTGCGGGCGAGGAGCAATCCGAGCTCGCGGCCGATCCTGCCGTCCGCGTGGTCCATCCAGCTCTGCGCATCGTCCGCGAACGCGTGGCACACCCGCCGGTCGAGATCGGCGTCCGCGCCCGCGATGACCATCGAGTCGAAGTCGACGTGCGCGATGACCGCCCGCCTGCCAGGCCGAAGAACCCGTGCCACCTCGGCCAGCATCTCCTGCGGGTTCGGCAGGCACTCGACGGTGTTGTACGACAGGACGACGTCCACGCTCGCTTCGGAGCACGGGAGAGGATCACGCAGATCAGCGACGATCGTCGCCGTCGACCCCTTGTGGCCTGCCAGAGCCGCGTGGACCTGGCGCAACGACTCCACCGAACGGTCGATCCCTACGAGGGAAGCCAGCGGCGCCATCCGGCTGACAGCCCGCAGCGTCGGTCCCGTACCGCAACCGAGATCAACAACAACCTGGTCGGGATCTTGCGGGCCGGCAAGCTCCGCGAGGCGCGCATGGATCGGCTCAGCACTGTCGGACACGGCACTGCCCTCCTCCCCTGCCCGCGCCAGAGCCCGAGATGGCGGCACCAATAGTTCAGATTTGCACCATATGGCATGCTTCGAGATGTCTCATCTCGAGAAGGGAGCCCGCCACCCATGGATCGCTCCTTCGAGCCAGCGCCCACTCCGGCGGCGCGTCCCACCAAGCGGAGAACACCCAGCTCCACAGCCGCTCGGCCCGTTCGCAGCCGCAGCCTCCTGGAGTCGACCGAGAACGCCGCCAGGTGTAGCCGACGAGTCCTGGCACAAGAAGGCCGAGCCTGCCCATTGCCCCGGCTGGGGACCTCCCATTCGGTGATCTCTCGAGCACGCCAGTCTCCGTGATTCCCCCGCACCGCTGGTCTCATCCGAACCCGTCGAGGAGCCCGTAACTGGGGTTCAAGCGCCTCTGCCGCTGAGGGGGCTTCGTTCTCTCGCGGCGGTCGGCGCCCGTCGGTTGCACGGTCCGGCGCTCTCTGGCGGTGCGTCAGAATGGCCCGACGCCCGGCGGCGTTGCCGAGCAGATCACCGGAGGTACGGCTTCATGACCCGCTACTGCATCGACCCCGGACGGCACGAGCTCATCGCGACCTGGGGAACCGGCGAGGGCGACCTCGCCACCCGCATCGCCGACCTCCCAACCGACACGGACGCCGCCGCGCTGATGCGGCTGGCCCGCGCCCTCACCCACCTGTCCGAGGCCGCGTGGCGCACCTACACCCACCCGGCCAGCGCCGCCTCCTCGATGGAGCCGGGCTCCGAGGGCTGGCGCCGCGCCGAGGAACGCAAGTCCTTCGACGAGGTCCCCGAGGCCATCGCCCGGCCCAACCTCCCCCAGGACGGCATGCTCGACGTCGAGTACAGCCCCCTGGTCGAATCCGCGCACCGCGCCGGCCGCGCCCTGCACTCGCTCGGCAACGCGGACCTCACCGACGCCGTCCTCGCCGAGACCGCCACCGAACTCGCCGCGGTGGAGAACGCCGAACTCGGCGACCTCACCGACCGTGCCCGCCAGGCCGTCCTCCTCAGCCGCGAAGGCGCCTCCCCCGTCCAGGTCGCCGCCGCCGACCGCCTCCTCGAACAGGACCCCTTCGGCCCCGCCGCATTGTTCACCGACATCGACCCCACCGCCGCGGCTGTCGCCGCCGCGCACTGGCTCGCGGCCGCAGCAGAGGTCACCGCCGAAGCCACCGGCCACTCCCCCACCGCCGTGCTCTTCGAAGCCGACAACATCGAAGCCCTCCCCCACGAGACCCCCACCCTCGTCCTCGGTCTCATCAGGGACGACGGCTCCCCCTACGACGCTGTCACCGGCCTCGTGCGCCACGCCCTCCACATCGCCGACGGCCTCCTCCCCGACCCCGCCGGCCTGCGCGAGCAACTCGAAAACGTCGACGACACCCTCGCCCAGTACACCGGCCCGGACACCGACCCCGAGGACACCGGCCTGCGCCTGACCCCGCTCGACCCCAAACGACCCGCCCCCGACCTCCTCGAAGACCTCCTCGCCGGCATCCACGGCCTGCTGCTCCTCCACAAGGAATACGACGAACTCGACGACGAAGACGACTTCGACGACGACGAGGACCGGGACGACGACGAGCAAGCCGGGCAGCAGCAGGACCGCAGCCGCAGCGACTTCGCCCACCTCGTCCGCGAAGCCGCCGCCACCCACCGCGACCGGCTCGTCTGACCGCCCGCACCGGCCATAGAAGCAACCGGCGATCAACCATCCGCGGGTCTCCCTTGTCGCCAGTCAAGGGAGACCCGCAAGTCACGGCCACACTTTCCGGGCCGGTGGTCGCACGGTGATCGCCCAACCGGGTGCAGACTGGAAGAGGACGACTCGCGCACGATCATTCGAGGCGATCACCATGCGCTGCTCACCGAACCCCTCAGACGGCCGGGACCGGGGACGCGTCTACCGGCGCTGCGGCTGCCGCGACGACCACCGCCGACAGCTCGGCACCCGCTGCCCCCGTCTCGCCACTGATCCCCACCACGGCAGCTGGGCCTTCGCCGTCGACACCCCGCCCGTCGACGGCCGCCGCCATACCGTCCGCCGCGCCGGCTTCCCCGACGAGATCGACGCCCGCACCGCGCTGCGGCACTTCAACGAGGGCCTGGCCCTCTGCGTCATCACCGACCCCCGGCAGCGCACCTCCGACTACCTGCGGGACTGGCTCACCGAGCGGGAACTCCACCTCAAGCCCACCACCATGGCCCGCTACCGCGCCTACGTCGAGCAGGACCTGATCCCCGCCCTCGGCCAGATCCCCCTCGACGACCTCACCCGCCAGCACCTGCGCGCCTTCGTCACCGACCAGCTCCGACGAGGCCGCGGCAAGGTCACCGTCCACCGGATCATGGCCACCCTCTCCAGTGCCCTCGGCAGCGCCGTCACCGGCGAGCGCCTGGCCCGCAACCCCGCCAAACCCCCGCTCCTGCCCCGCCCCGCCTCCGCCCCGCGGCACCTGTGGACCGAGGAGCAGACCGCCCGCTTCCTGCGCTTCACCCACGTCACAGACCCGCTCTACGCCGACCTCGCCGAACTCATGATCGGCTCCGGCATCCGCAAGGGCGAGGCGCTCGCCTTGCACTGGGACGACGTCCACCTGCCCGAACGGGTCTTCTTCGTCCGCTCCACCCTCTCCGTCGTCGACAACAACCAGGTGCTGCTGACCAGCCCGAAGACCAAAGGCAGCCGGATGTGGGTCGCCCTGTCCGACCGCGTCGTCGACGCCCTCGAAGACCGGGCCGGCACGCGGGCGTTCGGCCAGATCACCCCCGCCGGCGGCTACGTCTTCCACCGCCACGGCCGCCCGCTGCACCCCAAGAGCGTCCTCGACCGCTTCCACCTGCTCTGCGACAAGGCGGGCGTCCCCCGCATCGCCCTGCACGACCTGCGCCACCTCACCGCCAGCTTCGCCACGGCCGCGGGCGTCCCCCTGCCCGTCATCTCCAAGACCCTGCGCCACCGCACCCTGTCCACCAGCGCGAACATATACACGGACCTGACGTTCCTCGCCGCCCGCGCTGCCGTCGACGCCGTAGCCTGGATCCTCGACAACGCCGACCGCGCCGCCCTCGGCCGGCCCACCTGCCGCGCCCGGCGCCCCTGGCACCAGAACCCGCGCCCGCACCGGCAACAGCCCGCACACCAGCGGTCACGAACAGAAGAACCCTCAGCAGCCTGGCCGATGTGGCCCGGAGACCACCATGCGACCACCAGCTGACCGGGCAACAGAAAGAGCCGGCACTCGGTTTCCCAAGTACCGGCTCTCACAACCGACTTCACTGTCGGGACGACAGGATTTGAACCTGCGACCCCTTGACCCCCAGCCGCCCCGCTCCTGACCGGCCCCACCTGCTCGCCCTGGGACTGGCCAGCTACACGAACAGCGGCATCCTCGGCACCCCGTCGCTCGACACCACCACGAAGGGGGCGATACCCGATAACCTCTCAAGTCGGCCGCCGCGCACTTGGCCCCGCTTGGCCAGCACTGAACCTGAAGGAGTCTCCATCTGAGACTACTACCCGGACCGATCCCTGAGGAACAACCCCTAAGGGCGTAGACACGCTCGCTGGCGGGCATGGCAAGGTCATAGTGCAACGCCATCAGCCATGAGAAGGTACCAAGCATGAGTGCAGTAAAGTTCATCCTCAATGTCATCTGGTTGGTTTTCTGCGGCATTTGGATGGCTCTTGCCTACGTGCTCGCCGGAATTATCTGCTGCCTGCTCGTAATTACTATCCCATTTGGCATTGCCTCGTTTCGGATCGCCGGCTTCATACTGTGGCCGTTCGGGCGGACGACCGTGGAGAAGCCGGGTGCCGGGGCGGCGTCCTGCGTCGGGAACGTCATCTGGCTGATCTTCGCGGGCTGGTGGCTGGCGATCGCGCACCTGGTGACCAGCATCCCGCTGTTCCTGTCGATCATCGGCATCCCGTTCGGCTGGGCGAACCTCAAGATGATCCCGATCTCCCTCATGCCGCTCGGCCGCGAGGTCGTCCCCACCGACCAGGCCTGGGGCGCCCGGTAGCCGTTCTATACGCAGCCGCGGAAAAACCGGCCCCGGGCGGGCGCAACACCCGCCGGCCCGGGGCCGTTCGGTGTGTGCGGACGGGCCCGGACCGGGCGGTGGGTCAGGTCAGAGGCCGAGCAGGCGCACGGCCTCGGCGCGCATCTCGACCTTGCGGACCTTGCCGGTGACGGTCATCGGGAACTCCTCGACCACGTGCACGTACCGCGGGATCTTGACGTGGGCGAGCCGGCCGGCGCAGTAGGTGCGGACGGTGTCGGCGGTGAGCGGCTCGGCGCCCGCGCGCATGCGGATCCACGCCATCAGCTCCTCGCCGTACCGGGCGTCGGGCACGCCGACGACCTGGACGTCGAGGACGTCGGGGTGGGTGTACAGGAACTCCTCGATCTCGCGCGGGTAGAGGTTCTCGCCGCCGCGGATGACCATGTCCTTGATCCGGCCGGTGATGGCGAGGTAGCCGTCCCGGTCCATGACGGCGAGGTCGCCGGTGTGCATCCAGCGGGCGGCGTCGACGGCCTCGGCGGTGCGCTCGGGCTCGCCCCAGTAGCCGAGCATGACGGAGTAGCCGCGGGTGCAGAGTTCACCGGGCTCGCCGCGCGGGACGGTCCGGCCGGTGGCCGGGTCGATGACCTTGACCTCCAGGTGCGGGCCGACCCGGCCGACGGTGGAGACCCGGCGGTCGACCGTGTCGTCGGCGCGGGTCTGGGTGGAGACGGGCGAGGTCTCGGTCATGCCGTAGCAGATGGCGACCTCGGCCATGCCCATCCGGCCGATGACGTCCTTCATCACCTCGGCCGGGCAGGGGGAGCCCGCCATGATGCCGGTGCGCAGGCTGGTGAGGTCGTGGCGCGCGAAGTCGGGGTCGGCGAGTTCGGCGATGAACATGGTGGGCACCCCGTACAGCGAGGTGCAGCGCTCGGCGGCGACGGCGGCCAGGGTGGCGCCCGGGTCGAAGGAGGGCGCGGGGATCACCGTGCAGGCGCCGTGGGAGATGGCCGCGAGGTTCGCCATCACCATGCCGAAGCAGTGGTAGAACGGCACCGGGACGCAGATCCGGTCCTGCTCGGTGTAGTTGAGCAGTTCGCCGACGAAGTAGCCGTTGTTGAGGATGTTGTGGTGGGACAGGGTCGCACCCTTGGGGAAGCCGGTGGTCCCGGAGGTGTACTGGATGTTGATCGGGTCGTCCGGCGTCAACTCCCGCTGCCGCTGCGCGAGAAGGCCGGGGTCGGCGCGGCGCCCGGCGGCGAGCAGGGTGTCCCAGCCGGGGCTGCCGATCATCAATCCGCTCCAACTCCGGGCACTGGGGCCGTACTTCCTCGATCATTCCGGCGTAGTCGGAGGTCTTGAAGCGCTCGGCCGCGACCAGCAGGCGGATCCCGGCCTGGTTCAGCACGTACTCCAACTCGTGTGAGCGGTAGGCCGGGTTGATGGTGACCAGGATCGCGCCGAGCTTGGCGGTGGCGTACTGGGTGAGCGTCCACTCGGCGCAGTTGGGCGCCCAGATGCCGACCCGGTCGCCCTTGGCGATGCCGAGGTCGAGCAGGCCGAGGGCCAACGCGTCGACGTCGGCGGCGAGTTCGGCGTACGTCCAGCGGCGGGCGGTGGCCCGGTCGACCAGGGCGTCCCGTGCGGGGAAGGCGCGCACCGCGCGGTCGAGGTTCTCCCCGATGGTGTCGCCGAGCAGCGGCACGTCCGAGGTGCCGGAGGCGTAGCTGCGCGGGGTCGGAGTGGTCGGCACGTTCTGACTCCTGGGTGGGCGCGTGCGGGTCGGCCCCCATGGTCTCCGCCTCGCGCCCGCGCCACCACCCCCGAACGGGGGTGCGGACACGATGCTGGGGCCGTCCGTCGGGTTCGACGGACGGCCCCAGCAGTCGGGTCAGCCGTTGATGCAGGTGTTACCGAAGGCCGGGTTGAGGATGCTGATGATGCCGATCGAGTTGCCGCAGACGTTGGCCTCGAGGTTGATCGGGATCTGGATCTGGTTGCCGGAGAGCACACCGGGGGAACCGAACGCGACACCGTTCGCGGTCGCGTCGCCCGCGGAGGCGGTGCCGGCACCGGCCAGGACGGCCACAGCGGCGAGTGCGGTGGCGGCGAGGGTGGTACGAATACGCATTGCGTCACTCCTTGTGAGGGCAGCGAACATCCATGTGACGAACACACTCGCACCGATCGAACTCGATGGCAGGCCGGGAACGGCCGAATTGGTCACTCAGAGGGCGTGTCGCCCTCCCGCTCCCCCGGCACCGGCCGCACGGACCCGGACGCGCTCACCCATTCCAGCAGGTCCCGGGCCGGTTCGAGCCCCGGTTCGGCCGCCACCGCGCGGTGCAGCAGTCCGAGCGCGAACGCCCTGTCACCTGCCGCCAGCGCGTCCAGCGCCCGGTTGTAGTCGATCCGAGCGGCGTAACGCAGCCGGAACAGCACGCCGAGATCCTCCCGGCAGGACGGACAGCGCAGGCCCTGCGGGTCCGCCGGGACGGCGCACTGCGGGCAGCGCACCTCGATCGGCGGAACCTCGGCGGCCGGCCCGCCGATCGGGTGCACGTCGGCCGGGGACACCTCGGACGGGTACACCTCGAACGGTGGTACCTCGGACGGAGTCACGTCGGGCGGAGTCACGTCGGAGTTCATCGCGGACCGGCCTCCTCCGGACGGACCGGACCGAGCGACTCCGCGAGCGGCTCGCTGCCCAGTTCCCGCTGCGCCTGCGCGTACAGCGCCAGCAGCGCCGAGCTGTGCTGGTTGGCGGCCTCCATGTTGGCCGACTCCACCGCCTCGTCCAGCCCGCGCAGCTCGGCCATGATCCGCTGGGCCAGCGCCGGCGAGACCATGTTCTGGTTGACGTAGACGTTGCACATGGTGAGCATCCGGAAGGTGTGCCCGAGCGAGTCGCACAGTTCGTCGGCCCGCTGGGCGGCGCGCATGGCGCCCTCCCAGTCGGCGGCCTCGCGGCGCAGCCGCAGGTCGGCGGCCACCGAGCGCAGCCGGTCGAGGTCGCTCGGGTCGAGGTGCTTCTCGCAGTAGTGGATGAACAGGCTGAGGTACGCCTCCGAGCCGCGCACCCAGCGCTGGGCCTTCAGCTGGCGCTGGGCCCGCTCCAGCGCCTCGTCCACCGACTGGCCGCGGGTCTGGCCGGCGGCCAGGTCGTCCAGGCTGTCCATGAGGCGCTGCGCCTCGCGCATCTCGGCCTCGGTGAGCTCGCCGCCCCAGCGGTCGGTGAAGGTCTCGATCTGCCGCTGCTGCTCCTCGACCTGGACCTTGAGCTCGGGGTCGAGGGTGACGCGCTCCAGCTTGACGGTCTTCTCGCCGCCGCCCTGGATCCGCACCGACAGGGTGATGGTGCGGTCCCGGTCGAGGCCGAAGGACACCTCCACGGGGGTGCGACCGCCGAGCCCGGCGGGCAGCCGCAGGGTCAGGTGGCCGATCAGCTCGTTCTGCTGGGCGATCTCGTGCTCGCCCTCGTAGACCGCGATCTCCAGCCGCTGGCGGCCGCTGCCGGAGACTACGAACTCGCGGCTGACCGGCGAACTGGTCGGGTAACTGGTGTTCTTGGGGATGATGACGGCCAGCCGGCCGTCGTTGAGCTCGATGCCGAGGTTCTTCGGGGTGATGTCGAACGGGTTGGTGACCTGCATCAGCTCGCCGCAGCCCTGGCAGGCCTCGCTGCCCGGCGGGTTGACCACGCCGCAGGCGGCGCAGCGCAGGCCGACGTCCTCGGCGGCGGTCGAGGCGACCTTGGTCTGCCCGGGTGCGGCGGAGTTGAGCGCCTCGCCGCACAGTTCGCAGGCGGTGACGCCGGGGGCGGCGGGGGTGCCGCAGCGCGGGCAGTTGTCGCTGCGCACGGCGGTGGCCGCCTGGGACTGCGCCGGGATGGCCGCACCTGCGGCCGAACCGCCCAGCTCCTGGCCGCACTTGGGGCAGGCGGCGGCCTCGGCGTCGACCGGGAGGTGGCAGCCGGTGCAGGAGACCCGGGGCCCACCGAGCAGCGTGGTGGCGCAGTTGGCGCAGTTGGAGGCGGAGAGGTCGCCGGGGGCCCGGCACTCGGGGCACTCCACCTCGCCGACCAGCGCGGACTGCACGGCCGCGCCGAGCGCCACGCACTGCATCGGGTTGACGCCGCGCCGGATCCGGCGCGGCCCGAAGACCTCGCCGAGCCGCCGGGCCACCAGCGGGATCGCGGTGGAGCCGCCGACCAGCACCACCTCGTCGATGTCCCCGACAGTGAGGTTGGCCTGCATGATGGCCTTGTGGGTCAGCTCGATGGTGCGCTCGATCTGGGCCTCGATCAGCTCCTCGAAGCGGGCCCGTTCGAACTCCGTCTCCAGCACCAGCTGGCCGGCGCCGAGGCCCGGCAGGATCACCTCGGAGGCCTCCTGGTGGGAGAGCTCGATCTTGATGGTCTCGGCCGTGGAGGCGATCTTGGGACGGTCCCGCAGGTCGGGCTGGTAGTCCGCGCCGTACTCCTCGCGGATGTCCTCCAGCAGTGCGGTGGTGATGGCCCGGTCGAAGTCGTCGCCGCCGAGCAGGTTGTCGCCCTCGATGCCGAGCACCGAGACCGAGCCGGGCACCAGCAGCAGGATGGAGATGTCGAAGGTGCCGCCGCCGAGGTCGTAGACCAGGACGGTCCGGCCCTCGTCGCCGGCCTCGGAGGTGATCCCGTAGGCGAGCGCGGCGGCGGTCGGCTCGTTGATGATCCGCAGCACGTGCAGGCCGGCCATCCGGCCCGCCTCCTGGGTGGCGGCGACCTGCCGTTCGCCGAAGTACGCGGGGACGGTGATGACGGCCCGGTGGAAGGGCTCGCCGAAGCGCTGCTCGGCGTCCTCCTTGAGGCGGTGCAGGATGATCGCGGAGATCTCGATCGGGGTGTAGGAGCGGCCGTTGAACCAGACGTTGACGTCGCCGTCGGTGCCGGCCGTGACCTTGTAGTCGACCTCCTTGAGGGCGGCCTGGACCTGCGGGTCCTTGAACTTGCGGCCCATGAAGCGCTTGACCGAGCGGATCACGTTGACGCCGTCGATGGCGACCCGGCTGCGCGCCGTGGAGCCGACCAGCAGTTCGCCCTTGCGGCCGCTGCCGACCACGGAGGGCGTGGCCTCCTGGTTCTGCCGGTTGAAGATGATCTCCGGCTCGCCCCGGCGCAGGTGGGCCACCACCGAGTTGGTGGTGCCCAGGTCGATGCCGAGTGTGCGGTACATGTCGTTCCCCTCTTGCCCCTCGTGGTCCTGGCTACTTCTTCCGCTTGCGCCGGCCGCCCGCGGCCGTTCCCTTCCGGCGGGCCCGGGGCGGGGCCGCCGTGGCCCGGGCGGCGGGGTCCACCGGCGCGGCGGCGGGTTCGGGGCCGCCGTCCGCGTCCTCGGCCTCCGTGGGCGCGGTGTCGTCGCCCCCGGCTCCCGCAGGCTCAAGGTCCGGCGCCGCGGCCCCCTCCGGTACGGGCTCCAGGGCCCGCTCGACGTCCTCCGCGAGGACCGGCTCCCCCACCGGGGCGGGCTCGGGCGCCGCGGCGACGACGACCTGGGCGCGGCGCAGCACCTCCTCCTCCCAGAAGAACCCGGTGACCACCGTCCGGACGACCGTCTCCGGCGCCACTGCGGGACGCGGCTCGGTGCCGACGATCTCGGTCAGCGCAGGGTCCGCCGCCAGCCCCTCCAGCCGCATCGGGCGCACCCCGGCCTTGGCGAGGCGGCCGAGCAGCCGCCGGCGGGTGGCCTCGATCCCGGTACCGCGTCCGAGCAGCACCAGCTCCCGGTCCAGGCCGAGCGCGGCGAGGGCGTCGTCCACCTCGACCAGGATGCCCAGCAGGTCCCGCTGGGTGGCCCGGGCGGTCTGCGCCTCCTCGGCCCGCAGGCGCTGCAGGAGGGAGGCCCGGTACAGCAGTTGGCTGAACGCCTGGTCGAGGTCGACCTCCAGGGCGCGCTGCGGGACGTCCAGCGGCCGGTGGCCGTCGGGCGCGGGAGCGGTCGGCGTGTCGGTCATTCGGGTACCTCGATCTGCGGCAGCACGGACAGGTCGGCCGCGTAGCGGGCGGGGACGGGCGGTTCGGGGTCGGCGCCGCCGGGGGCGGGTTCGGCGAAGTCGGCCGCCGCCTCGGCCCGGTGCAGCACCAGGAGGGCGGCGGCGGGCGGCAGCGGCGGGCGCTCGACGACCAGCAGCGGTTCGGCGAGGGCGGGCGCCAGCAGGTCGGCGGCCTGGTCGACCGGCTCCGGCGGCAGGGGGCGCTGGAGGTCCAGCTCCAGCCGCCGGTCGGGGTTGCGCAGCAGGGCGGCGGCGTCCTGGATCTGCTGACGGGTGTAGCGGCCGGCCTTCATCGCCGGGCCGACGGCGAGGTTGATCTCGCGCACGCCGGCCGTGAGCGCAACGCCCAGGACCTCGTACGGCGACGGTTCGTGCAGTGGCATGGCGGGCGGCTTCTCTCCTCACGGCTGACGATTACTCAAGGATTGGCTGTGGCTCGTGGATTGGCTGCGGCTCGGGATTGGCTGCGGCTGCGGCTGCGGCTGCGGCTGCGGATCAGGAATGGGCGTATGGGCTACGACGACGGCGGCGGCTCCGCGGTTGCCGTCAGCGCAGTGCGCCGATCCTCCGTTGCAGGGCGCGCAGGTCGCGGTCGTCCGGGTTGTACTCGACGGCCTTGCCGATCAGCGAGCGGGCCTCCCGGAACTGGCGCAGGTTGGCCTGGCCGACGGCGTAGGAGCTGTAGACGACGCTGAGTTCGACGTGCAGCTTGGCGACGTCCTCCGGGGTGCGGGAGAGCGCGAGCGCCTCCTCCAGCAGCCGGATCGCGTCGCGGTAGCGGTGGGCCTCGTAGTGGCCGATGGCCTCGCCGCGCCAGACGCTGACCATCAGGCGGCGGATCTCGGCCGAGTCGTCGTAGGACCTGGCCTTCTGGAGCATGGCGGCCTGGGTGGTGAACGGGCTGTCCTGGAGGTTGTCCAGCATGTGGTTGGCCAGCATCACGGCGACCCGGCGCGGGGCCTCCTCCTCGGTGTCGCCGTCCCATTCCGGGTCGGCGCGCAGGGCTTCCGACATCCGGGCGACGGCGAGGGCGCGGTGGTCCGCGAAGGCGGCGATGCGGGAGAGGTGGCGCAGGACGAAGGCGAGGCCGAGCCGGTGGTCCGGGTCGGGGTTGAGCGTGATCAGCTCCCGCCACGCGTCGGCGGCCTCCTCCAGTTCCGCTTCGGGGGCGTCGGGGCGGCTGAGCTGGCCGGCCCGGTTGCCGAGGGCGGCCTCCAGGAAGTGGACGGCGGTCGGGTCGCCGGGGGCGAGTTCCATGCTCTTGCGCAGCAGGACCAGGGCGCGGGGGTAGTCCTTGGCCTCGTTGTTGATCTTGCGGGCCCACTGGGCGTAGGTGGCCCCGAGGTCGCCGCGCACCTCGGGGTGGTCGGGGGCCAGCGCGAGGGCCTTCTCCAGGAGTTCGGTGGCACCCGCCTGGTCGTCGTCGCTGCTCTTGAGCAGGGCGCGGGCGGCCCGGACGCCGCACTCGGCGGCGATCGCGGGCGCGTCGGCGGGCAGGACGGCGCCGGGCACGGCCCGGGCGCGGGTGAGGCAGTCCAGGGCCTCGCGCCAGTCCTGGTTGCGGTGGTGCTCGCGGGCCTCGCTGACCAGGCTCTCGCCGAGCAGGTCCCGCCAGCCCGTTCCGCGTTCGGCCTCGGGCACCGCGTCCAGGGCGCCGACGGCGGCGGCCTGGCGGCCCTGGAGGAGCAGGTAGCGCTGCGGGCCGAGGTCGCCGAACAGGCCGAGGGCCCTGGTCAGCGGGTGCCCGTCGGGGGTTTCCGGTCGCCGCCAGGCCCGTACGGCCTCGTCGAACCCGGCTGCCCAGGCGGCGAGTTCGGGCTCCTGGCGGAGCAGCCGGTCGAGCGCGGGGCCGAGGGCGAGGCGCCGGGCGGGGCGGCCGGGCAGGGTGATCCGGACGTCCTCCTGGGCGAAGGCGTCGGCGCTGTGCGCCTCCATGCCGAGGCGCAGGGTCCAGGCGGTGACCTCGTCGCCGGTGCGGCCGGCGGCCCGGTCCAGGGCGCGCAGGTCCTCGCGGAGGCGGTCGGTGAGCGCGCTGCGGGCGGTGGACATCCGCTGCGGTTCGGCCGGGCGACCGGTGATCCGGGCGGACTCCGCCCACAGGTCGGGCTGGTGCAGGGCGGCGACCAGGCAGCCGAGCGTCCAGGTCCAGATCCGCTCGTCCGGGCCTTCCGAGGTTTCCGGGCCCGCCTGGAGGGAGACCGCGAGCCGGTAGCCGGCCAGGCCGAGCGCGTGCAGCAGCCGGGGGTGGGCCGGGTCCTTGAGCAGCAGGGCGTGGTAGCCGTCCCAGGCCTCGCGGTGGCGACCCTCGACGGCGTGCTGGTGGGCCTCGTGCTCGGCGAGCAGGACGAGCGCGGCGGCGGCCTGCGGCCGGCCCGGGGCGAGGGTGAGGGCCTGGCGCAGGTCGCCGGCCGCGCGTCCGGGCTCCCCGGCGTCGAGGGCGGCGCCGGCCCGGCGGATCAGGACGGCGCCGCGCGCGGCGTCGGCGTCCGCCGGCAGGTCGGCCAACGCCTCGTCCAGTCGGCCGAGTTCGGCCCGCAGCAGGGCGAGGTCCAGCCGTACGGGCGCGGCGGCGGGGCTGTCGCCGAGGGCCTGCGCCCAGGCGGCGAGGACGGGTTCGGCCTGCTCGGGCACCCCGGCCCGGCGGGCGCAGTCCAGGACGGCGCGCAGCGCGGGGCCGGTGCAGCGTACGCAGCGCGGCGCGGCGCCGTCGGCGGGGCGGTGCAGGTGGGCGGCGCAGACCTCCCGGCCGCAGCCGGCGCAGACGCCGGTGGCGGGGGCGGGGCAGACGGCGCAGTCGGCCGTCGCGGGCGGGGGCTGCGGCGGCTCGGGGGCCTGGCCGGCGGTCAGGAAGTGGCGGTACCAGTCCAGTGCGGCGGCCCAGTTGCCGGCCCGTTCGGCGAGCAGCGCCCGCAGCCGGGCGAGGCCCGGGTCGCCGGCCGGGTCGGGGGCGAGCGGGGCGAGCAGGGCGATGGTCTGGACCGGACGGCCGGTCAGCAGGGCGGCGGCGGCCAGGTGGTAGCGGTCGAGCGGCCCGGTGGCGGCGTCGAGCAGGGTGCTCAGCGGTGCGGTGGAGCCCTCGGCCAGGGCGAGGGCGGCGCGCAGCCGGGCCTGCCGGTGGGTGACGGAGCCGGGCAGGGTGTCGGCGAGGTCGAGGGCGGCGGCGGCCCGCTCGCGCGGTTCGGGCCGGTCGCGGCCGGTGATCAGGAGGTGCGCGGCCTCGCGCAGGGCGGCCTCGCGCAGCGCGGCCCGGTAGCCGGGGGCGGCCGGGTGGTCGGCGGCGGCCTGCTGCCAGAGCTCCCGGGCGGCCACCGGGTCGTCGGCCAGCCGGGTGCGGGCGAGCCGGTCGCGGGCCAGGGCCTGCCGTTCGCGCAGGTCCTCGTCGTGCAGCGGCTCCCAGCGGGCCAGGGCGCCGGCCGGGTCGTCGGTGCGGGCGAGGGCCAGACCGTGGTGGAAGGCGGCGATCCGGGCCCAGCGGGAGTCCGGTTCGACGTCGGCCTCGGCGCCGAGGACGGGCGCGGCCTCGGCGGCCTGCCCGGCGGCGAGCAGGGCCGCGCCGAGCCGGACCCGGGCGGGGCGCCAGTCGGGGGCGAGGCCGAGGCCGGTGCGGTAGTCGGCGGCCGCCTCGGCGGGGCGCGCGGCCCGCTCGTGCACCAGGGCGAGGCCGAACCGGGCCGGGGCGAAGGAGGGTTGGACGGTCAGGGCGGCGGTGAACTGGTCCCGGGCCTGCTCGTCGGCGCCGAGCAGCAGGGCGAGTCGGCCGAGGGCGTAGCGGGGGCGGGGGTCGCCGGGGGTCTCGGTGGCGGCGGCCGCGAGGTCGGACCAGGCGGCGTCGGTGGCGCCGAGCCGCTGCCGGGCCAGGCCCCGGAAGAGCAGGCTTTCGGTGCGCAGCGCCGGGCCGCGCCCCCACGGGGAGGGCTCGCCGGGGCCGCGGCGCAGCGCCTCGCCGAAGGCGGCGACGGCGGGTTCGTCCCGGTGCAGGGTGAACAGCTGGGCGCCCCAGCGGAACCAGAGTTCGCCGCTGCCGCCGGGGGCGGACGCGGCGAGCAGGGTCTCGGCCTCGGCGGCGCGGTCGGTGCCGCGCAGCAGGGCGGCCCGGGCCAGGACCGGCCAGTCCCGGCCGGGCAGTGCGGCCAGCGACCGGGTGGTGGCGCGCTCGCGCTGCTCGGGGGAGCCCTCGCGGCAGAGCCGCTGGAGCCAGTCCGTGGCGCGGGCGGCGGCCGCGGCCTCCTCACCGGGTTCGGCGCCGTCGGCGGTGGCCTGGAGGAAGGCGAGCAGCGGCCCGAGGTCGCCGTCGGGGGCGGATATCCGCTCCTCGGCGAGGCGGTGCAGGCTCCACCGGGGCAGCTGCCGGGCCGGGTCGGCGAGCAGCGGGAAGGCCTCGCGGTGCAGGGCGAGGGTGGCCTGCTGGTCGCCGGTGGGGACGGTGGCCTCGGCCTGGCCGAGCAGGGCCAGGCCGCGTTGCGGGCGCAGTTCCTCGGGGCCGGCGGCGAGCCGTTGGGCGAGGCGCGCGTAGCGGCGCCGGGCCTGCGGGGCCTTGCCGGCGGCGAGCCGTTCGGCGGCCGCGGCCAGGGCCTTGGCCACGGCCTGGGCGTCCAGGCTCCGTCGGCGGCGGGCCAGTACGACGGCTGCCGCACCGGCCAGTGCCACCACGAGCAGCAGCACCGCGAGCTGCACCATGCACCGTCCCCCTGCGCTTGGAAATACGCCGATCGATGATCAACACAAGGTGTGTGATCATGAGTTGACGCCGTTTCGATGTTGATCGGGCGCCCATCAGAATAGGCCCTCCACCGGACAGACGAACAGAATTGAGCACTATCCTGGGCGACGCAGCGGAAGCGGTGTGAGAACCACCGCGCGGGAACCGGCCCGAGGCCGGGTCGGGGCGAACAGGCCAACAGGGTCCAGTCGGGGGATGCGTGTCCGAGTCGCGTTGGGTGCCCGGGCTCCGGTTCGGGCCGGAGTTCGACCCCGAGCAGTACGAGCTCCTGGAATTCCACCACCGGGGCGGCGAGGCCGAGGTGTGGCGGGCGGTGCGGACCGGCCACAGCGGGCTCAAGGAACTCGTCGCCGCGAAGATCATGCTGGAGCGCGACCCCTCCGAGGTGCGGCGCTGGCTCGGCCGCTGGGACGACGTCTCGCACAACGCCCACCGCCTGGGCGTGAACGACCTGGTGGTGCCCAGCTTCCTGCTCGGCCCCTCCCCGCACCGGCCCGGCGCCGCGCCCTCCGCCGGGCTGCTCGGCTACCAGATCTCCCCCTGGGTCGAAGGCGTGCCGCTGCACACCTGGGCCCGCACCCAGCGCGGCGGCCCGGCGGCGGTGGCCGAGGTGCTGGCCCGGCTCTGCCGGATCGTCGACGAACTGCACCGCAAACGCTGGGTGCACCGCGACATCTCCCCCGCCAACGTCCTGGTGGACGCCCAGAACCAGGTCAAGCTGATCGACCTGACCTTCCTGGCCCCGCTCGACCACACCCTCACCGTCGCGGTGTTCACCCCCGGGCACGTCCCGCCGGAGGCCGAGCAGGTCGGCGGCTTCCCCACCACCGCCAAGGACCTGTTCGCGGTCGGCACCCTCGCCCGCACCCTGCTGCTGCCCGACCACGGCCGGCTCGACCACCGGCTCGCCGCCGAACAGGCCCGCGCCGAACTCCTCGCCGCCGGCTACGGCGAGGACCTGGCGCGCTGGGCCTGCGAACCGCTCGCCCGTGAACCGGACCGCCGCCCCTCCCCGCTCGGCCCCTGGGTGGGCCGCGGCCGCGAACTCCTGCGTTCCCGCCGGCCGGTGGCGCGCACCGCGGGCCTGGCCGTCCTGCCCGACCGGGCCGGCCGGCCGCTGCTGGTCACCGGCGGCGCCGACGGCACCGCACTGGCCGGCCCCGGACACCACGGGCAGCGCCTGCCGGCCGGCCAGGGGCCCGGCCCGGTCAGGGAGTTGCTGGCCGGCTGGGCCGGACACCAGGGCGAACTGGTGGTCTGCGCCGAGGACCGCGGCGGGACGCTCTGGGTCGGCACCTCGGCCGGCTGGTGGGAGGCCGCGCGCGGCGTCAGCGGGCTCGCCGGGGCGGTCAACTCCGCCGGGGAGATGACGGTCTGGACGGCGGCCGGCGGCGCCCTGCGCTCCTACCGCTGGGCGCCCGGCCTCACCCTCACCGGCCAGGAGCTGCCCGGCTGCCCGGCCGACCGGGTGCTCGCCGCCCTGGAGGAACGGGCCGGATCCTGGCTGGTCCTGGTCGAGCACCGGGAGCAGGTGCTGAGCTGGCGACCGGGCTCGGCCGAGCGCCCCGCCCCGCTGGGGCCGCCCGGCGCCCTGCGCGCCGGGGCGCTGGCCCGCACCTCCGCCGGACCGCAGGCCGCCACGCTGCGCCCGGACGGCTCCGTCCAGCTGCACACCCTCGACACGGCCGGCCCGGCCCCCGAGATCGGCGACGGCGAGCCCTCCCTCGGCGTCGCGATGGCCGGCCACCGGGGCGGCCCGACGGTGGCGCTGGCCGGCGCGGGCGGCGTCCGGCTGCGGCTGCCGGCCGGCGGCGCCTCCCGGCGGCCGCGCTGGTGGCGGCCGACGCTGCGCCCGGCCACCCGGGTCGCGCTCGCGATGGGCGAGGACTGGCGGCTGTGCCTGGCCGCGGTGGTGGAGGGCGAGTTGCAGTGCTGGCAGGAGGACGCGGCGTACCGGTGGCAGGCGGTGGCGCTGCCCGAGCAGGGCTGAAGCGGGGCTTCGCGGGGCTGAACGGAACGCGCCGTGGGCCCGGAACCAGGTGCGGTTCCGGGGCCACGGCGGGTCGAGCAGGGTGGGCGGGCTCAGTGGAGTGGGCGGTTCAGCGTTCGGCCGCGCTCAGCGGAAGCGGCGCAGTCGCAGGCTGTTGCCGACCACGAAGACCGAGGAGAAGGCCATCGCGGCCCCCGCGATCATCGGGTTGAGCATCCCGGCGGCGGCCAGCGGAAGGGCGGCGACGTTGTAGCCGAAGGCCCAGAACAGGTTGCTCTTGATGGTGGCCAGGGTCTTGCGGGAGAGCCGGATGGCGTCGGCCGCCGCCAGCAGGTCGCCGCGGACCAGGGTGAGGTCGCCGGCCTCGATCGCGGCGTCGGTGCCGGTGCCCATGGCCAGGCCCAGGTCGGCCTGGGCGAGGGCGGCCGCGTCGTTGACGCCGTCGCCGACCATCGCCACGACCTTGCCCTCGGCCTGGAGCCGCTTGACGGTGGCGACCTTGTCCTGCGGCATGACCTCGGCGATGACGTGTTCCGGGGCGATGCCGACCTCGGCGGCGACGGCCTCGGCGACCGCCCGGTTGTCGCCGGTCAGCAGCAAGGGGGTCAGGCCCAGGCCGCGCAGCCGGGCGATCGCCTCGGCGCTGGTCGGCTTGACCGCGTCCGCGACCTCCAGGACGGCCCGGGCCCCGCCGTCCCAGCCCACCGCGATCGCGGTCCGCCCGGCCGCCTCGGCGGCGCGCTTGGCCGCGGCCAGGCCCTCCGGCAGGTACTGCGACCAGTCGTTCAGCAGCGCCTCCCGGCCGGCGACCACCGCGTGGCCGTCCACCACGCCCTGGACACCCAGGCCCGGCACGTTCTCGAAGCCCTCGACCGCGGGCAGCTCACCGGCCTCGGCGGCGGCGGTGGCGATCGCCCGGGCGATCGGGTGCTCGGAGGCGTGCTCCAGGGCGCCGGCCAGGCGCAGTGCCTCGGCCTCGTCGACGCCCTCGGCGGTGTGCACGGCGAGCAGGGTCATCCGGCCGGTGGTGACGGTGCCGGTCTTGTCCAGGACGATGGTGTCGACCTTGCGGGTGGACTCCAGCACCTCCGGGCCCTTGATCAGGATGCCCAGTTGGGCGCCGCGGCCGGTGCCGACCAGCAGCGCGGTCGGGGTGGCCAGGCCCAGGGCGCACGGGCAGGCGATGATCAGCACCGCGACCGCTGCCGTGAAGGCGGCGGTCCAGCCCTCGCCGGTGCCCAGCCAGTAGCCGAGGGTGGCCACCGCCAGGACGATCACGATCGGGACGAAGACGGCGGAGATCCGGTCGGCGAGGCGCTGGGCGGCGGCCTTGCCGTTCTGCGCGTCCTCGACCAGCCGGGCCATCCGGGACAGCTGGGTGTCCGCGCCGATCCGGGTGGCCTCGACCACCAGCCGGCCGCCCGCGTTGACGGTGGCGCCGGTGACCTGGTCGCCGACGCCGACCTCGACCGGCACGGACTCGCCGGTGAGCATCGAGGCGTCCACCGCCGAGGCCCCCTCGACCACCACGCCGTCGGTGGCGATCTTCTCGCCCGGCCGCACCACGAACCGGTCGCCCACGGCCAGGCCGCCGACCGGGATCCGGACCTCGGCCCCGCCGCGCAGCACGGTGACGTCCTTGGCGCCCAGTTCCAGCAGCGCCCTGAGCGCGGCGCCCGCGGTGCGCTTGGAGCGGGCCTCGAAGTAGCGGCCGGCCAGGATGAAGGCGGTGACGCCGGCCGCCGCCTCCAGGTAGATGTTCGACGGGCCGTCGCTGCGGGCGATGGTCAGCTCGAAGCCGTGCCGCATGCCCGGCATCCCGGCGTCGCCGAGGAACAGCGCCCACAGGGACCAGAGGAACGCGGCGCCGGTGCCGAGCGAGACCAGGGTGTCCATGGTCGCGGCGCCGTGCTTGAGGTTGGTCCAGGCGGCGCGGTGGAACGGCCAGGCGGCGTAGGTGACCACCGGCGAGGCCAGCACCAGCGACAGCCACTGCCAGTTGTCGAACTGCAGGGCCGGCACCATCGCCATCGCGATCACCGGCACCGCGAGCGCCACGGCCGTGACCAGCCGCTGGCGCAGCGGGGCGAGTTCGTCGACCGGCTCGGCCTGCCCGGCTTGCCCGGTCGGGCCTTCGGCGGCCGGCGGCTTCGGCAGCGCGGCGCTGTAGCCGGTGGCCTCGACGGTGGCGATCAGGTCGGCGACGTCGACGCCCGCGGGGAAGGCGACCTTCGCCTTCTCGGTGGCGTAGTTGACGCTCGCCGAGACGCCGTCCATCCGGTTGAGCTTCTTCTCGATCCGGGCCGCGCACGAGGCGCAGGTCATGCCGCCGATCGAGAGTTCCACCTCCGTGGAGGCGGGTGCCTGGGTGGTCATCGTTGCTCCTCGTGACAGTCGTCGTTCCGGGGACGTGCTGAGCGTCTCCGGTCCGACCTCCATACCCTCGGGGGGTATCGGTCGGCGTCGGGTTCCTTTATACCCCCCTGGGGTACACAGAACAAGCGGATACCCCCAGCAGGTATCTTCCGGGTCGGCGATCCGCCCCGCCCGAAACCCCCGGGAGGTATCTGCTGCCGGGCGTCAGTGCCGGTCGTGCCGACGCCCGTCCCCGACTGCGGGCTCGCCGCCCATCATCCGGAGCATGGCGCGGCCGCCGGTACGCAGGAAGCGGGCGAGCAGGGCGGCGGCGAGGAGCAGAAAGACGATGTTCAGCCAGGTGGTGTAGTTCCACTCGATGCCCGCCATCGGGATCTCGGCCTCGCGCTGGTCGGGGACCAGGCCGAGCGCGCCGAAGAGGAACTCGACGGTGTAGCCGGCCGCCACCATGGCCGCATAGAAGGTGCCGAGCAGAAACAGGGCCGTCCGACGCCCGTAGTACTTCCGGTAGATGTTGAGGATCGGCAGGATCAGCAGGTCCGCGAAGATGAACGCGACGACCCCGCCGAAGCTGATCCCGCCCTTCCACAGCACCACCGCGAGCGGCACGTTGCCGATCGAGCAGACGAAGGACGCCATCGCCACCAGCGGGCCGACCAGCGGACCCCACAGCCGGCCGGCGAGCGGGTGGTCGGCGAAGAAGAACGCCTGCCAGAAGGAGTCCGGCACCCAGGCGGCGATGGCACCGGCGATGAGCAGCCCGAGGACGAGGTCCTTGAGGATCGCCGCCCACTCCATCACGAACACGTGCGACACGGCCGTGACGCCCTGCCGGGACAGCAGCCGCCGGGCGAAGGAGCCCTCCCCCGCGACGGACATGTCCATCGCCGCGTGGCCCTCCATCGAGCCGGCCAGGCCGCGTTCGGCCTGGGCGCGGGCCTCACGCAGCAGCCGGTCGCGCAGCAGCAGCCGGAAGAGCAGGGCGAGGACGAGGATCATCACCGGCCCGCCGACGAACTCCGCCGCCGTGAACTGCCAGCCGAGCAACAGGGCCAGGATGACGCCGAGTTCGACGACCAGATTGGTCGAGGCGATCTCGAAGGCCATCGCGGCGGTGAAGTCCGCGCCCTTGCGGAACAGCGAGCGGGCGAGGGCCACGGCCGCGTACGAGCAGGAGGAGGAGGAGGCCGCGCCGAGGAGGGCGGCGACGCCGAGGGTGCGGGGGCGGTCGTCGCCGAGCAGCCGGACGACGGTGGACTTGCGGACGACGGCCTGGACGACGGCGGAGAGCAGGAAGCCGAGGATCAGCGCCCAGGCGATCTCCCAGGTCATCGATCCGGCGATGGACAGCGCGTGCAGGATCGCGTGCATGGTGGGTCCGCCTTCCCTGGTGCCCCGGGTTCGCCAGCGCCGAGCACCATATACCCGTACCGGGTATCACCCCTCGCACCTCGCCGGGGGCCCGGCCGCTCCCCCGCCAGACCCCTGTCAGACCTCCGTCAGGCCGCCGCCAGCGGGGCCGACGGCTGCGCCGCCCGGTCCAGCCCGAGGTTGCGGTGGATCTCCAGGGCGGCGGTGGAGCGGTTCAGCGTGATGAAGTGCAGGCCGGGCGCACCCTCGCGGAGCAGGCGCTCGGCCATCCGGGTGGCGTGGTCGACGCCGATGCGGTGAGCGGTCGGCCGGTCGCCGCGGGCCGCCTCCAGCCGTGCGGCCAGGCCCGCCGGGAAGGAGGCGCCGCTGAGTTCGGCGAAGCGGGCGATCTGGCGGACGTCGGTGGCCGGCATGATCTCCGGGATGACCGGGGTGTCGCAGCCGGCCTCGGCGAGCCGGTCGCGCAGCCGCAGGTAGTGCTCGACGTCGAAGAACATCTGGGTGACGGCGTAGTCGGCGCCCGCCCGGCACTTGGCGACGAAGTGCCGGATGTCGTCCGCCCAGTCCGCCGAGCGCGGGTGGCGCTCCGGGAAGGCCGCCACCCCGACCGTGAACGCGCCGCAGCCCTTGACCAGTTCGACCAGTTCGGCGGCGTGCCGCAGGCCCCGGGGGTGCGGCTCCCAGGCGCCGTTCGGGTTGCCGGGCGGGTCGCCGCGCAGGGCGAGGACGTCGCGGATCCCGACGTCCGCGTAGCGGCGCAGGACGGCCTGGAGCTCGGCGGTGGAGTGGCCGACGGCGGTCAGGTGGGCCACCGGCCGCAGCGTGGTCTGGGCGGCGATCCGCTCGGTGGTCTCGATGGTGCGGTCGCGCGAGGAGCCGCCGGCGCCGTAGGTGACGGAGACGAAGGTCGGCGCGACCGCCTCCACCCGCCGGATCGCGGCCCACAGGGAGCGCTCACCGGCGTCGTCCTTGGCGGGGAAGAACTCGAAGGAGTACGTCCGCTCGCCGACCGCCAGGATCTCGCGCAGTCCGCGCGGGCCGCGCGCTCCGGGTCGGGTGGTGTGGTCCATGGGGTGTCACCTCGGGTGATGGGGGTCGGCCGCCTGCCGGGGCCGGCCGCCGGGATGCGGGCGGCCGCTTCCACCCTGCCGGAAGGGCGCAACGAGATTGCCACAAGGATCAGTTGACGATCGGTCGAGTCCGTTTCACGGCCATCGCGAGCGACGCCCTCAGTTACCCCTGGGGGGTATGGTACGTTCTCCAGGCGAAGCGGCCGACCGCACCTGCGGCCGGCGCCGGGCACTGATGACAGGAGCACCCCCATGTCCGAGACCACCGTCACCGTCGAGTCCCCCGCCACCGGGACCGCCACCGAGACCGCCGCCTCCTGCTGCGGCTCCTGCGGCACCGGCGCCACCGAGGCCCCCGCCACCGGGACGGCCGGGCGGGCCGTCTTCCAGGTCAAGGGCATGACCTGCGGCCACTGCGTCACCTCGGTGACCGCCGAACTGCGGAAGATCGACGGCATCACCGACGTCGCCGTGGACCTCGCCACCGGCAAGGTCACCGTCGACAGCACCCTGCCGCTCGCCGACGAGGCCGTCGCCGCCGCCATCGACGAGGCCGGCTACGACCTGGTCGACCGCCTCGGCTAGGTCGCACCAGCCGAACGCCCCCGACGGCAGGACCGTCGGGGGCGTTCGACTTACGGGGTGGGGGTATGCCCGGCGGGATGCGCCCGGCGGGATGCGCGCCGGACAGGCCCCGGTGAAACCCTGACCGGAGGAGGTGAAATCGCTACCATCGGGACCAACGGGACAAGCAGCAGCGGAATCCAATGATCTACGTAAATACGACAGTTGGATTCTCATCCCGCGCCGGACCGCCGACCCCGAAGGGACCCATGTCCACCGCCGCACCCGCCCTCCCCCCGTTGCACCGACTCCCCGTCACCCCCGCCCAGCCGCCCCACCCCACCACCCTCCCTGACGGCACCCCCGCCTGGCTGGTCACCCGCTACCACGACGTCCGCCAGACCCTCACCGACCCCCGCTTCACCCGCGGCGACCTGGCCACCGTCGGCACCCCCGGCGGCGGCGCCGACGTCTCCAGCAACCCGGCTTCGATGTTCAACCAGGACGGGCCGGAACACCGCCGGCTGCGCAGCACCGTCCAACGGGCCTTCACCGCACGCGCCATCGCCGGCTGGCAGCCCTGGGTCGCGGAGGGCGTCCAGCAGGCCGTCGACGCCCTCGCGGCCGGCGGCACCCCCGCCGACCTGGTCACCGCCTTCACCCGGCCGGTGCCCTTCGCCGTCACCAGCCGCCTGATGGGGCTCGACGGCGACGGCCCGGACCACCTCGACGAGCAACGGCTCCGCCGCTGGACCAGGGCGATCCTCGCCGACGGCACCCCGGACGACGGCGGCGACGCGGCCGACGGCGCCCTGGACCCGGCCGAGGCGCTCGCCGAATACGCCGCCTACACCGGCGAGTTGATCGCCCGCCGGCGCCACCACCCCGGCGAGGACCTGGTCAGCCGCCTCGTCCAGGCCGCCGACCAGGACGGCGGCGTCCCCGAGGAATCACTCGTCTACCTGGTCTGCGGGCTCACCGCCAGCGGCAACGAGAGCGTCACCGGCGCCCTCGGCAACGCCCTCGTCTACCTGCTCGGCGAACGCCCCGAGGACTGGCCCCGCCTCGCCGATCCCGACACCACCGAACGCGTCACCGAACGCCTCCTGCACTTCATCCCGCTCGGCGACGACGAGGCCACCACCCGGCGCGCCACCGAACCGGTCGACCTCGGCGGCGTCCACATCCCCGCCGGCGCCGTCCTCGCCGTCAGCCTCGGCAGTGCCAACCGCGACGCCGCCGTCTTCCCCGACGGCCTCGACGCCGGCCTCGACCACCCCCTGCCCGCCCCGACCCTCGCCTTCAGCGCGGGCCCCCACTACTGCCTCGGCGCCTGGCGGATGCGCCTGGAAATGCGCGAATCCCTCCGCCGCCTCGCCACCGCCCTCCCGGGCCTGCGCCTCACCACCCCCGTCGACCGGCTCACCTGGCAGCTCGGCACCACCACCCGCAGCCCCGCCCAGCTGCCGGTCACCTGGTAGCCGGGGGCGCCGGGCCGCCCGCAGCGAGCAGCCCGCGTCGACCCCCGGGCCGTCGCGGGCAAACCGTCCTCAACCCCAGAGCTGCTCGCCCAGCGTGGCGCCCTCGGGGGCGCCGGGCAGGACGTAGGCGACGGCGGAGGCCTGGTGCTGGACGAACGGGTTGAGGGCGTCGCGGGTGGCGAGGCGGGTCTGGACGCGGGTGAACTGGGCGGGGTCGCGCATGAAGGCACAGAAGAGCAGGCCGCGGTCGTCCGGGCCGTCGTCGTAGCTGTAGCCGCGGCGGAGCATGCGCGCGCCGCCGTCGAGGCGGGGGCTGCTGAGCCGGACGTGGGCGGTGGCGGGGATGACGTAGGAGCCGTCCGGGTTCTTGGCGTAGACGTCCGGTTCGTCGTGTTCGGCGCTGCCGGTGAGCGGGGCGCCGTCGCCCGCGCGGCGGCCGATGACCAGGTCGCGCCGGTCCGCGGGGAGGGCCGCGAAAGCGGCGACGTCCATCCGGATCCGCCGGTAGACCAGGACGGTGCCGTTCTCGTGCGCGCCCGCCGGGCCCCAGACCCACTGCCGGGCGGTCGGCTCGTCGGGGTTGGCGGTGCCGTCCTTGAAGCCGAACAGGTTGCGGGCGGTGCTGCCCGGGGCGGTGGCGGGCAGGAAGCCGGACTGGGTCCAGCGGGGCGTGGCCCCGGCGGCGCGGGCGGCGGTGGTGACGAGTTCGGCGACGACGGTCAGCGTCCAGCGGTCGGCGCCGCAGAGTTGGAGGAGGACGTCGCCGCCGCCGCGCGCCGGGTCGAGGCGGTCGCCGGCGAAGGCCGGCAGGTCGGCGAGCGCGGCCGGGACGTTCAGGCCGAGCCGGGCGGCGAGGTCGGGGCCGACGCCCACCAGGCTGGTGAGCCGGGCTGGTTCGGCGCCCTGGAGCCGCAGGTCCGGTGAGGTCCCGGCGGTCGCGGCGGCCAGCAGCCGGGTGAGCTCCGCGAGCAGGCCGCGCAGGACGTCCCGGCCGCCGGCGGTGGTCGCGGGTGCGAGGTCGAAGGCCAGCAGCTGGGTGGCGGGTTGCGGCGGTGTGGTCACGCCGGCCTGGCGGGGGCCGTGGAAGAGGGGCGCCGGGTCGGGCGGCGGGGCCGCCGGGTGCTGCTGCGCGGAGCCGTCGTGGCCGCCGTGCGCCAACGCCTGGACGCCGGCGCCGAGTCCGGCGGCGAGCACCGCTCCGGCCGCGAGCAGCGCCCTCCGCTCGACACCGGGTCCGGCGGCTTCCGTCTGTTTCCGCACTTTTCCGGTTTCGGCATGCATGGGCGACATTGGAGACGATAGAACACCTCTCATGCAAATCCTGATGATGCGTCATTTCACTCGGCGGCCCTCACCTGCACGTGCCACGAGGCCCCTGCGACGGCTGTCCGCGGCGCTGCTCGCCACCACCCTGGCGCTGGCCGGCTGCGCGGCATCGGGCTCCTCCTCCGACGAGGCCCGCCATCCGGCCGGTACGGTCATCCAGGTCCCGGAGGACTTCCCCACCGTGCAGCAGGCCGTGGACGTCGCGCGCGAGGGCGAAACCGTGCTGGTCCACCCGGGCGTGTACCCGGAGAGCGTCCGGATCACCAAGCCGCGCATCGTCCTGCGCGGGACGGACCGCAACACCGTCGTCCTCAACGGCGGGGTGCGCCTCGTCAACGGCATCACCGTCACCGGCGCCGGCTCGGTGGTGGAGAACCTCACCGTGCACGGCTACCTCGCCAACGGCGTCCTGTTCACCGGCGTCACCGACGAGCACCTGCAACGGCACGGCGCCGGCGGCTCCGCGTACGACCCGCTGGACACCAACCGCTTCCCGCCCGTCCAGGGCTTCCGGGCCTCCCGAGTGACGGCGTACGACAACGGCCTGTACGGCATCTACGCCTTCGACGCGCGCGGCGGCGTGATCGAGGACTCCTACGCCTCCGGGCAGGCCGACTCCGGGATCTACGTCGGCCAGTGCAAGCCCTGCGACACCCTCGTGCACGGCAACACCGTGGAGCGCAACGCGGTCGGCATCGAGCTGACCAACGCCTCCGACGGGCTCAGCATCCTCGGCAACCGGGTGGTCGGCAACCGGGTCGGCGTGACGGTGAACTCCAACGACCTGGAGTCCCTCGCCCCGCAGCACGGCGCGGTGATCGCCGGAAACGTGATCACCGACAACAACGCCGCCGACACCCCGGAGCAGGCGGACGGCGGCTTCGGCATCGGCCTCGGGATCGGCGGCGGCACCGCGAACCAGGTGCTGCGCAACCTCGTCCAGGGGAACCGCGCCGCCGGGGTCATCGTCACCGACCCGCCCGGACACCCGGCGAGCGGCAACCGCGTCGAGGGCAACCGCGCCACGGGCAACGGCGTCGACCTCGTACTGGCCTCCACCGACCCCGGCAACTGCTTCACCGGCAACACGCCCGACATCCAGAGCCCGGACCAGTTGGAGGGCCTGGCGGCGTGCGGGGCGCAGGGCCGCGGCCCGCTCCCCGGCGGGCGGCCCGCCACCGTCATGGCGCCGCCCGGCGTGCCGTTCCACCAGGTGCAGGCCCCGGCCGCGCAGCCCTCCCTGCCCGACCCGTCGGCGCCCGGCCGGCCGGCGACGGACCTGCCGGGGCCCGTCGACCCGGACCGCTACGCCCTGCCCACGGACGCCGCCGCCGTGCCGCAACCCCGGTGAGCCCGGGCCCCGGTGAGCCGCGGCCCCGGCGGCCTCGGGGCCTCACCCGGCGGCCCACGGCGCCTCCGGCATCCGCACGCCGTCCTGCCGCCCGGTGAGGTCGACGGTCGTCGGGGTGCCCAGGCCGGGCATCCGCATGGTGACCCGGCGCAGCGAGCCGTCGCCGTCGACCCAGTAGGTGAGCGGCGACGGCCCGCCGTCCGGGGCCGCGCCCTGGGCGCGCGGGCCGGAGAAGCGGTCGTAGTCGCGGCCGTCGATGCGGTCCCGGCCGAGCAGGCGCGCCCCGGACTGGGCGAGCAGCAGCGGGTTGTCCGGCCGGTCGGCGCCGAGGCGGACCAGCAGGCCGAGCCCGGCGTCCAGCGGGTCCGCCGTGTAGGAGCGCGGCGACCAGCCGGAGCGGGGGACGTGCTCGGCCTGCTCCCAGGCGGGGCCGGAGCCGGCCGGCTCCGGGGCCAGCCCGAGGCCGTCGCCGTCCCAGATGATCAGGCCGTGGTCGAGCTGGCCCGAGGCCCCGGAGACCTGGTAGCGGCCCACCCCCCGGCGGGTGCGGTAGTCCACCACCCCCTCCACCCGGATCTGCACGCCGCCGCCCTCCGCCGCGGTGAGCGCCACCGCCGCCGGGCTGGCCTGGTACAGCGTCAGCCGGGACAGCGCCAGCCGGGACGCCTCGTCCATGGTCACCGCCCGTTCCTCCGGTTCGCCCCAGGCCGTCACCCCGAGGGCCGTGGCCCCGGCAACCACCACCGCGCCGACCACCCCGACGAGCAGGCCCAGCCGCGCCCTCTTCCCGATCTTCCTACGGGCCATCTGGCAGCCCTCCTCCTGGTCAGCACCGTCGTACTGGTCGTGACCGTCGTACTTGTCGTCACCGTCGTGCGAACGAGCGGCGGGCGGGCCCGTGGCATGACTCGCGCCACGGGCCCGCCCCTCCTCACCGCTTCCTACTGGTGCCGCGCCCTGCGCCTACGGGCGACCAGGACCAGCGCACCGCCGGACGCCACCAGCACCGCGCCGCCGACGATCCCCAGCGGCACCAGGGCGTTGGCCCCGGTGTTGGGCAGCTGTCCCCCGGGCGGGGGCAGCGGGTTCACCGTCGACGGGCTCGGCGACTCCGTCGGCCCCGGCGGCGTGGTCGGCTCCGGCGCGCTCGGCGAACTCGACGGGCTCGGCGGGCTCGACGAGTTGGTCGGCGTCGGGGTCGGCGTCGGGGTGGGCAGCAGCTTGTTGACCGCCGTCACCGAGACACCGTCCGCGAGGTTGTCGGAGGTCAGCGCCAGCGGACCGAACACGGTGGTGTCCGGAGCCGCGTAGCCGTCGGGCGGGCTGAGCTCCTGCCAGTAGTACGTCCCCGGCACCCCGGCGCCCTGGCAGAGGCCGTCGGCGCCGGTCGTGCAGGGCCCGCCCACCGCCGTGTCGGGCTTGTCACCGCCGGTCTGCAACCCGTCGGTGCCGTTGGTGTCGTGCCACAGCTGGAACTTCGCCCCCGCCAGCGGCTTGCCGTCCTGGTCGTGCTTGACCAGGCGCAGCGCGCCCTCCTGCTGCCGGAACCCGAAGTCGAAGGTGTGGTCGTTCTCGCCCGGCCCGCCGGTGCTCAGTGCCCGTTCGGGGAACTTCGTGCCGGGCGGCACCAGGCCCTTGGAATCGATGAAGTGGTTGTCGCCGACGTCCGCGTCGGTGGGCACCCACTGGTAGAGCGGCCCGCCCTTGGCGTAGTCCGCGGGGTTGTCGAGCCGGATCGTGTACTTGGTCCTCGGCTTGAGGCCGCCGGTGACGTTCGAGTCGTCGAAGTAGTACTCGCCGCGCTTCGTCGTCTTCGTCGTGCCGACCAACTTGCCCGACTCGTCGTAGAGGTGGACGGTCGCGCCCTCGACGGGGCGCTGGCCCGGGTTCTGGATGCCCTTGCGCTCGGGGTCGTACCAGACCCGGTTGCCGATCTGCAGCGGAGCCTGGTCGCAGAGCACCTCCAGGTCGCCCATCGAGGCGCCCTTGCCGAACGGCGCGATCGTCCCGGCCGGGTTGAGCCGGAAGCCGAACTGCGGGTCCTGCTGGCCGTTCGCCCGCTGGAGGAACGACGTGCCGTACCCGAGGGCGGTGTGGTTGGGGTCGAAGGCGGAGACCGCGACGGTGCTCTCGACCTTGGAGAGCGCCATGCCGGCGAACGCCGTGTTGCGGTGGCCGCCCCAGGTCGTGTCGAAGAACCGGGTGCCCCGGGGAGCGAGCCCGCAGCCGTTGTTGGTGTCCATCACGTACGTGCCGTTCGCCCGGCAGGCCTTGTTCAGGTCACCGCCGGACATGACGACGGCGACGGAGCCCGGCGCCGGGGAGCCCGGCGCGCGGTCGCCGAAGCGGTCGCGGAAGGCCAGCAGCATCGAGCCGTCGGTCTCGAACGTGATCTCGCCCAGCTCGGGTTCGGGTTGGGCGATGGTGTAGTTGCCGCACGGGCGGCCGTTCTGCGTGGTCGGGTAGGTGCTCGTCCACGGGAACCAGCTCGCACCGTCGCACGGGCCCGAGCCGACGGTGGACTGGCGCGGGTAGTCCAGCGGCTGGTCCAGCACCGGCTTGGCGAACACGCCGGTGGCGAGGTCGAAGGGCAGGACCACCGCGCGCAGGTCGGTGAGCTTGCCGGTGGACTCGCCGGAGCACACTCCGCCGAGGTAGCCGGTGCCGTCCTGGAGGCCGAGGCCGAACGGACGCCAGTCCCCCGCCGCCGGGCAGCCCGGGTCGGGGATCGGGTAGGAGGCCGTCGGGCTTCCGGCGGCCGCCACGGTGGCGTTGTAGCGGTAGAGCTTGCGGTCGTTGAGGTTGACGACGAACAGGTCCTTGCCGTCGTCGGTGATCTTGATGCCGCCGAGGCTCTCCCTGCCCGGCGTGTCGAGGAATGCGTCGTCGGTGCCGCCGCCGTGGGCCGTCGAGCCCGCGTTCGGGACGGTGGTGAACAGCGTCGTCTTCTTCTGCGCGATGTCGGTGACGTAGATCGCCCCGGCACCGCCCGGACCGTAGTCGGTGGTGCGCTTGGCCACCGCCGAGGAGAACAACCGCCGATCGGCCTTGTTCCAGGCGATGCCGTACAGCGTGCCGGTATCGGCGTTGGTGGCGAGGTTCGTGGCGGTCACGCCTTCGCCGTCCTGGCCGCGCGCACTGTACGGGAAGGAGACCAGCGTGCGCTGGGCCCCGCCCTCGCGGTCCATCGGCTGGCAGGCCGTGACCAGCGGGGCGTTCTTCTGGCAGTAGTCACCGGGGTTCCAGAGCCCGGTGGTGTACGCCACGTTCTTGCCGCCCGAGAGGTCGACGAACTCCTCGTTGCTGCTCAGCTGGGTCGGCGCGCCGTCCAGCCCCTGCCGGGAGGCGAACGCCGGGAACAGCACGCCCGGCTTCGGATTCACCACCTGCACCCGGTACTTGCCCCCGGACGGCTTGGCCGCCGCCGGGGCCAGGGTGACCGTCCCGTCGGCCGCCGTCACCCCCTCGATCGCCAGCCCGGCGTCATCCGTGAGCGTCACTTTCACGCCCGCGAGCCCTGGCTCCAGGGCCGGTGTCCACACTCCGCTGGTGTCCACCGCCCGGATCACCCGGACGGTCACCGTCCCGTCGCCGGGCTGTGGAAAGGCCGCCGGCGCCGTCACCAGCGCCGCAGCGGACAATCCCATCGTCAGCGCCGCGACCTGCGCGACGCACCTCGTTCGCTGCCTCGTTCTTCCCAATGTCCCGCTCTCATCATCGACGGGTTATCACACCCGGGCTGATCAGGAGTCATCAGCAGATCGGCAATCTTAGCTCTCCGCAAGGGAATTGACGAAACTTCATGTGCACGCGTGACAAGAGCGCCACACCTACTCCACCACCAGTTCGAATCCGGACCCGTTCGTCCGATACCGGCCGCCATGCTCGAAAACAGCACCTTCAGCCGGATTTCGTCCGAACAAACGGTGGGGCGCGGGGACAGCCCAGGACGCAGGGACGGTGGCGCGGGAGCAGGTGGGGCGGGGCGAGGCGGGCCGGGGCGAGGCGGCCCGGGGCAGCGCCCGAAGCACGCCGGCGCGCGACCCTGTCGGACCGGGCGGGTAGCGTGGCAGACGTGCCCCAGGTGTCCCGAGTCCCCCTACCCGACCTCGTCCGACTGCGGCGGGCCCGCGACCGGATGGACCGCGACTACGCCCAGCCACTGGACGTGTCGGCGCTGGCGCACACCGCGCTGATGTCGCCGGGCCACTTCTCCCGCAGCTTCCGCGCCGCCTTCGGCGAGACCCCGTACGGCTACCTCATGACCCGCCGGATCGAGCGGGCCAAGGCGCTGCTGCGGCGCGGCGACCTGAGCGTGACGGAGGTCTGCATGGCGGTCGGCTGCACCTCGCTGGGCTCGTTCAGCTCGCGGTTCACCCAGCTGGTCGGCGAGACCCCCAGCGCGTACCGGGCCCGGGACCACGGCCACGCCGCCGCCCTCCCGGCCTGCGTCGCCAAGGTCCACACCCGGCCGGCCAGGACCGGGGAGGCGGGCGACCCCACCGGCCCGCAGCCCGGCTCCGACCGGGCTCGGCAGTAGCCCCGGACCCTAGGGCGAGTCGGACACGCCTCAGGGCGTGTCCTCCGGATCCGGCTCCGGGGGCAGGCCCACCTCCTCGCGGTCCTCCTCGGTGCGCTCGTCGAGCTCCTCCTCGTCGGGCCGACGGGGCAGACCGCGCCCGTGCCCGGTGTCCGGGTCGCCTTCGACGTCCTTGTTGGGCTTGTGGTGCGACATGGCGCCTCCTCGCCCCCGATTCCGCCGGTACCTTCCCACTCAAACGCGCGCCCCGGGCGCCCGCAAGCCGGGGCCGCGATCACGGGGCGCCCCGCCCGGGGCCTCGGGGAACGCCGCCGACTCGAACTGCGCCCGCTGGTCGGCGTCCAGCCGCAGCACGTCCACGAGCAGCCGCACCGTCTCCCGCCGGGGCCGCAGCGCCCCGCCCCGTTCCAGGTTGCGCACCGCGCGAACACTCAGCGTGGCGAGGTCGGCCAGTTGCTGCTGGGTCAGGCCCCGGTGCTTCCGGTGTCCGTGCAGCATGTCGCCAAATCGCATCTTTCCCGACCTTTCCCTGTCCGCGTCAGCCGGCTGCTCCAGCCTTCGTAACGCGACCGGAGAACCGTCGGGTTCAACGGCCGAGCGGTGTGAAGTCCGACTTCGGCCACCGCCCTTGACTTCCTGTCACCATCGGCGAAAGGAACCCGCCGATCCGCCGCCTCACCACTGCCGTGCGCTCGCCCACGGCCGGGGCAACCCCCCGGCCGTCGCCCCCCCCGTCACGGCTCCGCCCGTTCCGGTGCGCGTTGCAGGCGGAACGCGTCCGCGAGGACGGCCTGGGCCAGCACCCGGGCCGGGCCGCGCGCCGTGGTGCGTCCCGTGGTGAGGGCGAACTCGGTGGTACCGAGGTTGGGCAGGCCCGGCTGGTCGGGCAGCACCCGCAGGCCCGACGGGATCAGGCTGCGGGCGTGCGGCACCACCCCGAGGCCGGCCAGCGCGGCGGCCCGGACCCCGGAGAGGCTGGTGCTGGTGCAGGCGATCCGCCAGGGCCGCCCGTCGCGCTCGCAGACCTCCAGGGCGCGGACCCGGGTGAAGCTGGGCGGCGGGTAGACGATCAGCGGCAGCGGCTCGGCCGGGTCCGTCCGGAAGTCCTCCGCCGCGATCCACACCAGCTTGTCCTGCCAGACCAGTTGGCCCTGCGAGCCACCGCCGGGCGGGCGTTTGCCGAGCACCAGGTCGAGCCGTCCGTCGGCCAGTTGCTCGTAGAGCACGGCGCTGAGGCCGACGGTGAGTTCGAGGTCGACCTGGGGGTTGCTCCGCCGGAAGCTCCGCAGGATCTGCGGCAGCTCGGTGTGGACGAAGTCCTCCGAGGCGCCGAACCGCACCCGCCCGCGCACCTGCGTCTGCGCGAAGTAGCCGAGCGCCTGCTCGTGCGCCTCCAGGATCGTCCGGGCGAAGCCGAGCATGGCCTCGCCCTCGCTGGTGAGCTGCACGGAGTGGGTGTCGCGCAGGAAGAGCTGCCGGTCGGCGGCCGTCTCCAGCCGCCGTACGTGCTGGCTGACCGTCGACTGCCGCAGCCCCAGCCGCTGGGCGGCCCGGGTGAAGCCGCCGGTCTGGGCCACCGCGAGGAAGGACCTCAACTGCACCGGATCGAACACCTGGCCATTCTATCCGCTGATATCACGGATCATGATGACAGTGAGTTCCGCCAGCGGGATTCACAATCACCCCGGCGGGCGGCAGGCTGAGGCCATCCCACCCGAACCGCCACCGCGGAGAACCATGCCTCGCCCGAACCGTCCGCTCCGCTCCCACCTGCCCCGGCGCCCCGCCCGCCTCCGGGTCGACCCGTTCATCGCCGCCCTGCTGGGCACCGTGGCAGTGGCCGCCCTGCTCCCCGCCCGCGGCGCCGCCGCACCGGCCTTCTCCGACGCCGCCACCGGCGCGGTCGCCGTCCTGTTCTTCCTCTACGGCGCCCGACTCTCCGCCCGCGAGGCCTGGGAGGGGCTCAAGCAGTGGCGGCTGCACGGCACCGTGCTCGCGGTCACCTTCGGCCTCTTCCCGCTGCTCGGGGTGGCCGCCCACCTGCTGGTGCCGGCGGCGCTGTCGCCGCAGCTCTACCAGGGCCTGCTGTTCCTGACCCTGCTGCCCTCCACCGTGCAGTCCTCGATCGCCTTCACCTCCATCGCCCGCGGCAACACGGCCGCGGCGGTCTGCAGCGCGACCTTCTCCAGCCTCTTCGGCATCGTCCTGACCCCGCTGCTCGCCGCCGTGCTCCTGCACACCAAGGGCGGTGTCTCGCCGGGCACCGTGCTGGAGATCGCCGAGCAACTCCTCCTCCCCTTCGCCGCCGGCCAGGTGCTGCGCCGCTGGATCGCCGCCTGGATGGCCCGCCACCGCGCCGTCCTCGGCCTGGTCGACCGCGGCTCGATCCTGCTGGTCGTCTACAGCGCCTTCAGCGCCGCCGTGGTGGGCGGGGTGTGGGGCGCCCTCTCCCTGCCCCGGCTGGCGGCCCTGCTGGGGGCGGAGGCGGCGCTGCTGGCGCTGGTCCTGACCACGACGCTGCTGGTCGGCCGCCGGCTCGGCTTCGGCCGGGCCGACCTGGTCGCGATCGTCTTCTGCGGCTCCAAGAAGAGCCTGGCCAGCGGCGTCCCGATGGCCACCGTCCTCTTCCCGGGCCCGGCGGCCGGGCTGATGGTGCTGCCGCTGATGCTCTTCCACCAACTGCAACTGATGGTCTGCGCCGTCCTGGCCCGCCGCTGGGGCGCGCAGGCCGAGGGCGCCGGGGCCACGGCGCAGCCGGCGGCCGCGCCGGCCCTCGACCACGCGGCCTGACGGGCTCCGCGCGCCCTCAGAGGCCGACGACGTCGACGGCCTGCGGGCCCTTGGGGCCCTGCTCGACCTGGTACTCGACCCGCTGGCCCTCCTCCAGGGACCGGTACCCGACCCCGACGATGGACGAGTAGTGGACGAAGAGGTCCGGGCCGGGGACGTCCGGCGCGATGAAGCCGAACCCCTTCTCGGCGTTGAACCACTTCACCGTGCCGAAGTTGATCAAGGCGCGCCGGCCCTCCGCCGGCCGCGTGGCGGTCATGCTGTCCGCCTGCCCCGTGTCCGCCCACGCCGGGGCGCCGACCGCCGCCAGGGCGCCGAGGACGACGGCCGACGCGCACACCACGGCCGCCACGCGGCCGCGCACAAGGACGAGAGGGGACATCACAAGCCTCCTGGTGGGAGAGGAACCGGGCCGTTCAGCAGGGGCACGCGCGACTGATCGCATACTCACGGTGTCCGCCGATACCCCGTCCCGCAAGCCCGGACGACCGACCGGGCGGCCTTCCGTCCCGGCCGCCCTCGGGTCCGCGAGGCCGGGCCCCGGTCCTGGACCATTCGAGGCCCATCGGCGGGGTTCCCGGGATGGCGGCGGCCGGAATTCCTCGCGCCGTGCCACCGTCACCCTTCGGCCCGCCCCGCTCCGAGTGCGTGGGCCTCACTCCCGGTCCGACGAAAGAAAGGGAACCCACGTGTCCGTACGCCGAAGCGTTGTGATCGTGTCCGCCGTCCTCGCCGCACTGTCCACCGGCGTGGCCCCGGTCGCCGACGCAGCCCCGCCGGCCGCCCCGGAAATCCTGGACTGCGCCGTGAAGGCCGCCGTCACCTTCAGCCCGCCGCTCTCGGCCGACCCGCAGTCCATCACCATGGCGGCCGGCGGGACGGCGAGCGGGTGCACTGACTCGCTGGACGGCCCGACGGCCGTGACGGGCGGCACCGTCACCGCGACGCTCAGGTTCGGCACGCTCAGCTGCAGCCCGGCGACACCGCCGGCACTGGCGCCGGGCTCCTCGGCGACCTTCACCTGGAACCTGAAGGACGGCACGCAGGCGACCAGCACCGTCACCGACATCGCCATCGTCGAGGTCGACGGGTCCGGGACCCTCACCGGCACCGTCACCGCCTCCTCCACCCGCCTGGCCGGGCAGAAGCTGACCGCGCTCGTGGACGTCACCAGCGACCAGCCGCTCGTGGACAACTGCGTCGACGTCCTGCTCGGAACCGGCCGGCCCATCGCCGACTCGACCCTGACCGCCGACCTCTCCTTCAGCTGACACCAGGCCGACCTGCCGTCCCTCCGTCCCTCCGTCCCGCTGACCTGTCGTCCCTCCGACGCGCGCAGGGCCACCCCGCAAGTGGCGGGCCCTGCGCGCGTCGGCGCAACCACCGTACGTTGGCGTCGAGTTGTCACCATGCCTCCCGCCGTCCCACCACCGCCCCGGGTCAACCCGCAGGGTCGGTGAGCCGGTAGACCGTGATGCCGGCGGCGCTCGCGACGGGGTGGTAGCCGGCGGCGGGGAGGGCGCGGAGGGCTTCGACCTCGTCGCGGGCGGGGAGGAGCCCGTCCCGCGGCTGGTCGGCTGCCACCACCCAGTCGGGCCGCGCGCCGGGGCCGCCCGGGTAGCGGGGGAAGAGGTAGACCCGGGTGCGGCCGGTGAGTTGGGCCGCGAAGCCGTTGGCGGCGGCCACCTCGGCACCGTCCGGGATCCGGCGCAGCAGCGCGCTCACCGCGTCGACGGTCGCGTCGCGCTGCCAGGTGGCGGGGCGGGCCAGTTCCGCGAGGGGCTGGGCGGGCAGGGCGGCGGCCGTCACGGCGAGCCCGACAGCCACGGAACCGCGGACCGTCCACCGCCGCAGGCCGTGCCGGGCCCGGAACCGGAGCCGGAGCCGGGTCAGGGCGTCGACGAAGGCGAGGAAGACGATCGGCATCAGGACGGCGCCGTAGTGGAAGCCCGTCCCCCAGTAGAACGGGTTGGTGGACCAGAAGCGCCAGCCCAGCGTCGGCAGGGCGAGCAGGATCAGCGGGGAGCGCAGCGCCAGGAACGCGGTGGGGGCCAGAATCGTGACGACGGTGTGCCACTTCTCGCCGGGCAGGAGCAGCCTGGTCACGGGGTTGCCGGCCGGGCCGTCGACGCTGGAGAGGTAGGTGTAGGCGCCGCCCGGGTTGAGGGCCGGGATGACGACCAGCAGCACCAGGAGCAGGGTGGCGGCGGAGAGCGCGACGACGCTCGCGCCCAGTCGGCGGCGGCCGTGCCAGAACAGGTAGCAGCCGATGACAGCGACCGTCGCCGCGAGGTCCTCCTTGACCAGCAGCAACGGCAGGGCGAAGCCGACCGCCGACCGCCACTGCCGGAGCATCAGCCGCTCCAGCGAGAACGCCAACAGCGGTACGGCGAAAGCGATTTCGTGGAAGTCGAAGCCAACGGCCTGTTGCAGGCCGACCGACAGCCCGTACGCCACCCCGATGCCCGCGCCCGCCCACCGGCCGACCGCCCGCACCGCGGCCCTGGTCACGGGGACAGCGGACACGGCGACCAGCGCCGCCTGGGCGACGAGCAGGGTGAGCGCGGAGGGGAACGCCCGGTAGAGCGGTGCGAGGGTGGCCAGGATCGGGTGGAAGTGGTCCCCGAGCAGGTGGAACCCCGGCCCCTTCAGCTCGGAGACCGGCGCGCGGCCCTCGGCGTAGCCGCGCACGGCCTGCTCGAAGATGCCCAGGTCGAAGGCGTTCGTCCGCAGGTGCAGATGGCGGGAGACGGACAGCGCGGTGTAGGCGGCGAACAGCACGGCGGCGAGCGCCCAGGGCAGCAGGGCCGTCCCCGCCCCCTGGGCGGCGGGCCGCCACCGTTCGGGCACGGGCCGGGTCTCGGCCGTGGCGCGGGCTGCACGGATCGGGCTCAGGGGCAACGGGGGCTCACTTGCGACGGGGCGGACGGGGCGGACGGGGAGTGACCCCGGAAGCCTCCGACAAACCCGCTGAAGATCCGCTGAAGAAGCCTGAGCACACCTTCAGAAACCGTGACGCCCCCGTGCCCGCGTACGCGGGTGCGCTCGCGTGCGCGCGGTCAGGACACCGACGCACGGGGGGCGAAGTCCGGCAGGCGTACCGGCGCACGCCCCGGGGGCACGAAGGTCCTTCGCGCTCCACAGGGCCGGTACGCGCACCAGTGAGCGTCGTTCACGCCGATGGCGGCGGCCACCGCCCGGGCAGTAGTTCTTCCGGGCGCGACCGATCGGCGCCCTCCCGTGAGCCGGTCGGTGCGAGCACGTCCCCACGTGCGGAGGAATCGTGACCAGGTGCTGCATCGTCCAACTGCCCTTCCCGTCCACCCGCGACCCCGATGACCGGCTGTCCGCCTACTACCAGGACTACGACCGCCGCTTCCGCGCCTTCCTCCCGGAGTACTTCATCCCGTCCGACGGGCTCTGGGAGATTCCGCTCTGGGTCGCGCACCTGACCGCCCTGCTGGACAGCACCGCGATCGACTCCTGCTTCGTCGACCTGTCCCGCACCCCTGCCGACAGCGAGGCCTGCCGCGCTCCGATCATGGCGGCGACGGCACCCGGCGATCTCGTCCTGTTCTCGCCGCTGGCCCAGAACTTCCGGCTCGCCCTGGACCTCGCGGGCGAGCTGGAACGCGCCGGGCGGCGCGTCGTCCTGGGCGGGAACATGGCCCCGCTGGCGCCCGAGGGCTCCGTGCACGCCGTGCACCGCGGGCAGCTCGACGCCGGTTTCGCGGCCGTCCTGGTCGAGTTGGCCTCGGGGCGGGGCGGCCGTACGGAGAAGCGGGCCGCCCTCGGGCTGGTGGCCGAGCCCATCACCTGGGCACCGGACTACCGCCATCTGGACGGCTACAGCGGCAAGGTGCCGATGCTGCGACTCAACGCCAGCCACGGCTGCCTGTACAAGTGCGCCTTCTGCGGGGACGCCTGGAGCAAGCAGCTCACCCTGGTGGGGAGCAGCGCCCTCCGCGCCGAAGTGGACCAGCTCGCCGACCGCTTCCCGGACACCCGGCTCGTCTACGTCGGCGACAAGACCTTCGGGCAGTCGCGGGAGGCGGTCCGCAACCTGCTGGAGGTGTTCCGCGACCGCCCCGGCTACAAGTTCATCGTGCAGACCCACGTCCTCCAGGTGAAGGAGTGGGTCATCGAGGCGATGCTCGAACTCGGCGTCGTGGCGGTCGAGCTCGGCTTCGAGTCGGCCGACTCCCAGATGCTCAAACGGCTCGGCAAGCTGTCCCGCGGACTCGACGACTACACCGAACGGATCCACGCGCTGAGCGACGCCGGCCTGAAGGTGGTCCTCAACATGATGGGCGGACTGGACGAGGAGACCGAGGAGTCCCACGCGCAGACCGTCCGGTGGCTGGAGGCGAACCGCCGGGCCCTGTGGCTCTTCAACCTCTACAACTTCGTCCCCTACCCGCTCACCCCCGACTTCCAGCGCCTGCGCGAGCGCATCTTCACCTGGGACTTCGCGCAGTGGCGGGAGGACGCTCCGGTGGTCTACCGGCCCAGCCACCTGACTCCGGAGCGCAGCTGGGAGCTCTTCCAGGAGAAGATCGCCGCCGCCCACCGCATCGTCCGCACCCCCGTACCGGCCCACCCCGACCACCCCGACCACTCCGACCACTCCGGCCACTCCGGCCACTCCGGCCACTCCGCAAGGGAGACCGCATGAACCAGCCCCCCACCCAGCCCCCTCACCAACTCCCCGACTTCGAGGCGCTCCACCGCAGCGTCAAGCCCGAGGAGTTCGAGACCGACCCGCTGCCCGGGTGGGCCGGCCTCGCCACCCTGTTCGGCGCCCCCGCCGCGGACCGGGCGCAGGTCGACGTCGGGGAGGACGGCTGGGTGGCGGCCGGCGTCCCGTACGACGCGACCGCCAGCTCCCGTCCGGGCGCGGCCGAAGGGCCGCGCGCGATCCGGCAGGCGAGCCTGGTGTTCTCCAGCTACCTCACCAGCCTGGGCCAGTGGAAGATGCTGGACACCCGCAGCGGCCGGACGTTCCGCTACCGCGCCCCGCGCGTGGCCGACGCGGGGGACCTGCACATCTACCCGACCGACACCATCCGCACCTTCCAGGCGGTCGCCGCCGGGAGCCGGCGGCTGAGCGGATCGGCGCCGCGCCTTGTCTTCCTCAACGGAGACCACTCGACCACCTTCCCCACCTTCGCGGGCTTCCGCGCCGGCCGGCTGGACCGGGGCGCGCGGCGGGTGGGATTCATCAACATCGACCACCACTTCGACTTCGGGAACTGGAGCACCCTGCACGGGCCGCTCTACCACGGGTCGAACTCCCGCCGGATCAGCGAGCTCCCGGGGATGCACCCCGAGGACATCGCCTTCGTGGGCGTCGGCGACGTGACCAGGTACGACCAGTTCCGCGGCCTGCTCGACCGGGGCTTCCACGTGGTGCCCGGATCGCAGATCCTGCGCCAGGGCGCGGCCGCGGCCCTGCGCCCACTCGTCGAGCAGCTCGGCGAGCGCTGCGACACCGTGTACGTGTCGCTCGACATCGACGTCCTCGACAGCGCCGTGGCGACCGGCACCGGCCACGTGACCATGGGCGGCATCGACACCGGCCACCTCCTGGACGTCTACGAGGAGTTGCGCGCCCTGCCCGTGGAGGCCGTGGACATCGCGGAGGTGGCCCCCCGCTACGACCCCTCCGGCAGCACCGCGCAGCTCGCCGCCCGGCTGCTGTTCGAGTTCCTCTTCCGCAGCGAGAGCGCCGCACCCGACCTGGCCCCCTGGACCGACCCGCGCCAGGAGCCGTGATCCGTCCCGTCCCCTTTCAGGGCCTGGTCACGACATCGAGTAGCGCCCGGTGTCCACCCGCCGCCCCAACGCCAGGTACCCCGCCGCGGCCACCGTGCCGAGGACCGCGCAGCACCCCCAGAGGGCGCCCCGGCCGGCGTGGTCCAGCAGCAGCCCGCCGGCGACCGGCCCGAGGAAGGAGGCCGCCGACCAGGCCAGCGAGTTGACCCCCTGGTAGCGCCCGCGGGTGCTCGTCGCCGAGAGCTCGCTCACCAGGCTCATGCTCGTGGGTGCCTGGATCATCTCGCCGAGCGTCCAGACCCCCACGGTGGCGGCGTAGTAGAGGGCGGAGGAACCCGCGAACGCGGTGAGGCCGAAGCCCGACCCGGTGAGCAGCGCGCTGACCAGCAGCAGTATCCCCCGGTGCTGTCCCTTCGTCAGGCGGGTCACCGGGATCTGCAACAGGACGATCAGCAGACCGTTGATCCCGATCACCACTCCGTACTGCGTGCTGGTCAGCCCGGCCTTGCCCATGTCCACGGCGAGCGTCGTGTTGCCCTGCTGGAGCATCAGCCCGAAGGCGAAGGTCAGCCCGACCAGCGCCATGAAGCGCCGGTCCCGGAAGACCGTGCCCAGCCCGGCGCTCGGCCCTGTCCCGGGCCCACTCGGCCCTGCCCCCGGCCCGGCGGCGTCCCGCTGCGGCTCGACGGGCCGGGTCTCCGGGACCCTGACGAAGACCACCACGGCGCAGAGCAGCGTGGACAGGGCATCCACGAGGAACAGCACCCGGTAGTCGTGGGCGGCGACCAGCCCGGCCAGCGCGGCCGATACGCCGAACCCGATGTTGATCGCCCAGTAGTTCAGCGCGAAGGCACGGGCCCGGTCGGCGGCCGGCACCAGGTCCGCGATGATCGCGGACGTCGCCGGACGGGAGGCGTAACTGCTCAGACCGACCAGGAACGCCGTCGAGGCGATCGCCAACTGCCCGTCGGCGAAACCCAGGGCCGCCGTGGTGAGCGCGGTGAGCAGCTGGGCGGCCAGCAGGGTGGGCCGCCGGCCGATCCGGTCCGCCAGCACACCGCCGACCAGCGCGGCGATCGCCGAGCCGAGGCCGATGAGCGAGGCGACCACCCCCGCGTACGAGGCCGAATAGCCACGGTCCGCGGTGAGGTAGAGCGCCAGGAACGTGACCACACCGCCGAGCCGGTTGACCAGGGTCGCGGCCCAGAGCCACCAGAAGGCACCCGGGAGCCCGCCGAGCGACTCGGCGACCGAACGGTGGAACCGGACGATCGGACCGGCAGGGGCAGAAGCGGTCATGGGGCGGCTCCCGAGCGACGAACGCCCGTCAGACGGTGGCGACACCCGCCGGAACAACCACGCACCGAGACGGGGACCCAGGCGGCCAGGCCACCCGAACCGGCCCCATCCTGCCCTGCCCGAGCCACCCCCGCACGTCTCGGCGAGTCGCTCGATTCCCGCCCGCCCCCACCGACCCGAATCCAGAACTCATACCGGATAAGCCGTTATGGGAGAAGCTGCATTTGCAATTGACCTGCACGGACCGTTCCTGACTGATCGTCACCAGGGAAATTGCGATGGGGCGCGGCGGGGCCTCGGGTAGGCTCCCCGAGCATGTCTCAACCTGCGTGGCGTGCCGCATCCGCCGACTGGTCGATCCGCCGGGGTACGGCGTCGAAGGGTTACGGCACGTCAAGGAGCCTGATACCGGCGCTGGATGCCGTACGCATCGGACTGCATCGTGGCGCCCGCACCCTCGGAATGGGACCGTCCGATTCTGGCAGGAGTGCCTTCCCCGGGTGTGCAGCCCGATGACCATGCTGACCACGCTGACCGTGGAGGAGATCGTCACGCCGGCGTTGCGGCTCGCGGGCGGGCTGCGCCGGCCCGCCTCGGGGCAGGGCGCGGCGCGCATGACGCACCTGGGCGCGTGGTGATCCGCCGCATCCGGAGGCTGGTCCGCCTCGTGGTGCCGGACCGCAGGGACCTGTCGCTGGCGTGGAGCACGATCAAGGGGCGCAAGGGCGGGTTCGTCGGCTCCTTCGTCGCGATCGCCGCGGGCTCGGCGGTGATCACCGCGTGCGGGATCCTGCTGATGTCGGGGCTCAGCACCGGGGTGGCCCCCGAGCGCTACTCGGGCGCGGCGGTGGTCCTCGGCGCGGAGCAGTCGTACTGGCTGGACGAGAGCTCCGAGGTCCGCTACAGCGAGCGCGTCACGCTGCCCGCCGACAAGGTCGCCGCCGTCGCCGCCGTGCCCGGTGTCCGGTCCGCCGTCGGCGATGTCGGCGTCGAGGTCGGCGTGCTGGCCCCGGACGGCCGCGCGGTGGGCGGCCCGGACGGCTTCCCCGTGGTCGGGCACGGCTGGTCCGCCGCGGTGCTCGGGCCGTTCGCGGTGCGTGCGGGCAGCGCGCCCGCCGGGCCCGACGAGGTCGTACTCGACGCGGGCCTCGCCGCGCGCGCCCACGTGTCGCCCGGCGCGACGGTGCGGCTCGTGGTCGGCTCGGTCGCGTCGTCGTACCGCGTGGTGGGTGTAGCCGCGCCGGAGGGGGGCGCGTTGGGCCGCCAGTCCGCGGTGTTCTTCACCGACGGCCGGGCGGCCGAGCTGTCCGGCCGCCCGGACCGGGTGGACGCGATCGGTGTGCGGGCCGGGCCCGACGTCACCCCGGAGCAACTGGCCGGCAGGATCACGGCCGCCGTGCCGGGCGTGGTGGCCCACACCGGCGCGGGGCGCGGCAATGTGGAGTTCTTGGACGTGGGCGACGCCCGCAGCCTGGTGGTCGAGACGTCGGCGTCGTTCGGCGGCACCATGGTGCTGATCGTGGTGTTCGTGGTGGCGAGCACCCTCGCGCTGTCGGTGCAGCAGCGCAGGCGCGAACTGGCCCTGCTGCGCGCCGTCGGCGCGACGCCCCGGCAGATCCACCGGATGATCGGCGCCGAGATGACCCTGGTGTCGTTGGCGGGCGCCCTGGTCGGCGCGATCCCCGGCGTCGTCATCGCGTTCGTGATGCGCGGCGCGTTCGTCCTCGCGGGCGCGATGCCCGCGGACTTCCGGATGGACGTGGGGTGGCTGCCCTTCCTCGCCTCGCTGGCGCTGTGCATGACCAGCGCCCGGCTCGGCGGCTGGCTGGTCGCGCGCCGGGTGTCCGGGACCAGCCCGGTCGAGGCGCTCGGGGATGCCGCCGTCGAGCCCGGGAGGATCGGCCGGGTCCGGCTGGCCATCGGCTTCCTGCTGATCCCGCTCGGGCTGTTGCTGACCTCGGGCCGGGTGGCGGTGTCGGGCGACTCTGCCGCCGACACCGCGGCGAGCGCGGTCCTGTTGTTCGTCGTGGCGCTGGGCTGTGTCGGCCCGCTGCTGGTCAGAGGCGCCGTCGTGCTGTTCGGCCCGCGCCTGAACCGGCAGTCCACGGCCCCCGGCTTCCTCGCCCAGGCCAACGCGCGGGCCCATGCGCGGCGGCTCGGTTCGGCCGTCACCCCGCTGGCCATGGGCGTGACCTTGGCCGCCGTGCAGGTGTTCGGCGCCTCCACGACGATCGCGGCGTCGCGGGACCAACTCGACGCCGGCCTGCGGGCCGATCACGTGCTGACCTCGTCGTCCGGCGCCGGGGTGTCCCCGGAGGTCGTGGACGCCGTGCGCGGCGTGCCCGGCGCCGCCGTGGCGACGCCGGTGGCACGGATGCAGGTGCTGCTGACGTTCCCGTCCGAGGACAGCACCGCGACCAAGGTCTTCGCCGCCCAGGGCGTCGCGCCCGAACGGCTCTCCGAGACCATGGACCTCCGGGTGGTCGACGGCGACACCGCGGAACTGCGCGGCGAGACGGTGGCGTTGAGCCGGGTCGTCGCGGACACCGTCCATGCGCGGCGCGGTGGGACGATCGACCTGCGGCTCGGTGACGGCACGGCGATCAGGCCGCGGGTGGTGGCGGTCTACGAGCGGGGCCTGGGCTTCGGGGACGTCACCCTGCCCAACGACCTCGTCGTCGCGCACACCACCGCGCGGGTCGACACCGCCGTGCTGGTCAGGTCCGCGGACGGGACCGACCCGAAGGCGCTCGCCGACGCGCTGCGCGGCGCCGTCGGGCGCTACCCGACGGTCCAGGTGGGCGGCCAGGAGGCGTTCAAGGGCGCGCCCGGGGGCGGCGGTTCGGGTGGCTGGGCGCTCAACCTCCTGTTCCAGACCGTGCTGTTGGGCTACATCGCCATCGCCGTGGTGAACACCCTGGTGATGGCGACGGCGGCGCGGGTGCGCGAGTTCGCGATGCTGCGACTCATCGGCGCCAACCGGGCCCAGGTCCGCGCGATGATGAACGGCGAAGCCAGGATCGTGGTCTTCTCGGCGCTGCTGTTCGGTCTGTTGGCGACGATCCCGCCGCTGGTCGGCATCAGCCTCGGGCTGACGAGGTCACCCGTTCCGAGCGTCTCCCCCGTCGGCCTCGTCGCGATCGTGGCGGTCACCGTCGCGCTCTCCTGGGGTTCGATCGCGATGGCCACCCGGTCCGCCCTGCGGCCGGCGCCGGTCGACGCGATCGGCGGGCGCGAGTGAGCCGCCCTGCGAGCGGCTGATGCCGCCCGCGGGGCAGGACTGACAACGGCTCCTGCGGCCTGCGGAGTTGGGTCGGCGGTGAGTGGTTCGCCCGGCGGCCGGAATGCCGATGTACAGGGCTTGAACATCCGGGCTTCGAAGCTGCCAGACTGGAAGCTGCCGGACTGGGAGCACGGCTCAGGGGCGGATGGCGACGGCCCCGTAGCAGGAGGCCGCCGCGTCGGTGATGTGCTCGGTGTCGTCCGCAGGCGCCGGGTGCCAGCGCGGAGTGGCGGCGACGCCCGGCTCCATGAGGTTCCACCCGGTGAAGAACTGCGCGAACTCGTCGCGGGTGCAGGCGGCGACGGGGGTTCCTGCGGCGGTGTAGACCTGGATGAGCCGAGCGGTCTCCTCGGCGGCGAAGTCCTGCGTGAAGTGGCTGATCACCAGCGCGGAACCGTCGGGCAGTTGTGCCTTGAGGCCTTCGGTGATCCGCTGGGCCTCGAACGGCACGAAGTGCAGCAGGGCGTTCATGCTGAGCGCTATCGGCTGGGTGAAGTCCAGGATCGCCCGGGCCGAGTCCAACAGGTCTGCGGGCTCACGCACATCGGCCTGCACGTAGGCGGTGACGCCCTGTTCGGTGCCGTGCAGAAGCGCCTTGGCGTGGAGGAGCACGATCGGGTCGTTGTCGGCGTAGACGACCTTGGCATCCGGTGCGACGGACTGCGCGACCTCGTGCAGGTTCGGCGAGGTGGGGATCCCGGTGCCGATGTCGAGGAACTGCCGGATGCCGGCCTCGGCGAGCAGGTGCGTCGACCGCCGCATGAAGGCGCGGTTGGCGCGCGCGGCGGAGCGGGCGTAGGGGAAGACCGCCAGGGCCCGGCCGGCGGCCTCACGGTCGGCGGGGAAGTTCGTCGTGCCGCCGAGGTAGTAGTCGTACATCCGCGCGGAGTGCGCCAGGTGTATGTCGAGGTTGACCTCTACGTCGTCGGTCCCGGCGGTGCCGTCCGTCATGCGTTCCCCCTGAGTCATGCGTTCCCCCTGATGCATCATCGACTCGCCCTGCGCAGGACAGGACCGATCCGCGCCCGCGCCACCGTGGCGAGCGGTGGCGAACCCCGGCGCGGCCCCTTCCACTATGCCCACACGCCCGAACGGCCAATCAAGGGCCGTTGCCGGTGACGACGCGGCCGTGCAGCAGGACGACCGAATCAGAGCATGTAGTGACCCACTCTGACCATGTTCGAGCACGGTATCTCCATCATCCGCAGCGCCTTGTGTCTGATCTCGAAACACCTTGCCGCGGTTTAACATCTCGGCATCCAATCCGCCTTAATGTTCCTACCAGGGAAGCGAGTTCCCGCTGTGACCGCCGTACGGCCATGGGGTTCCACCACGGTCGGCGGCCCGCACCGGACGGCAGCCGACAGGCGTGCCGCAGGGGAGGAATGGGACGTGACCGAGAGCGACTGGGTGGTCGGAGGCCGGGACCGCCTGACGTTCGACGCGTTCTGCGACACACATGAAGGGGCGTGGAGCGGGTTCGCCCGCGCGCGCCTTCGCGACGACGACGCCGCACACAGAGCGGTGGAGATCGCGAAGGTCCGCGTGTGGAAGGAGTGGCCGCGCATCCTGCGCGAGCAGATCCCGCCGTTCCACGCCTGGACGATCCTCAAGGAGGAGATCGGCGCCGCCTTGGCGGAACTGATGATGAACGGCGAGCCGCTGCCCACCCAGGCGAGCGTCCCCGGGTGGGTCTACGCGGTGCGGATCGCCGCCGAGCGGGCGCAGCACCTGATGGAGACCGAGGGCAGCCACGAGCAACTCTACGTCGCGATCCGGAGGTTGTCCGAACGGCGGCACGACGTGATCGTGCTGCGGTACCTGCTCGACCTGCCGGACGAGCAGATCGCCGACTGCCTGGGGACGACCGAGGCCAACGTCCGTTCGACCGCGAGCCAGGCCCTCGACCGTCTGGCCGCGGCGCTCGGCGGCCGACGCGGGGAGAGCCGGTGAGCACCGAACACGACCGGGCCCTACACCCGAACATGGCCGGCATCCACGTGCCCACCCGGGCCCCGCGGCCACAGCCGGGGGGTACGGGCGTCTCCTGGGAGCGGCTGCTGACCGCCCCGAGTCCGATGCCCTCCGAGCACAGGCAGGCGGCCCACGAACTCGACCTCGCCGCGTCCCTGGTCCTCTCGATGCCGTCCGCCGCGGCCTCCCTGGGCCTCCTCGTCAACGGCGCGCAGATCCACCCCGAGGGCGCCCTCGTCCTCGGCGCGCTGCTGTACGTCGCGGGCCATCGCGACGGCGCCCAGTTCTGGTGGCAGTTCGCCGCCGGCGGCGGTTCCTACACCTCCGCATCGTTCCTGAGCCTGCTGCACCGCAGCCTCGGGGAGTTCCTGGACGCGGAGGTCTGGCGCCAACAGGCCGAAGCACTGGCCACCAAACCCCGCCCGCCACAGCGCGTCCTGGGCACCCCTCACGCACTGCTGCCGGCCCAGGTGCTCACCGACATCCTCGCCCGGTGCCACTACGGCCTCGACGTGAAGCTGCCCCCCCGCCTCGCGGCCGTCATCCACCAACTCCCCGTCGCCGCCGACGACCCCGAGTACGGCGAACTCCCCCAGGTGAGCAGCACCCTCGTCCGCGACCTCACCGACGAACGATAACGACCGCAGGAACCCCCGCCTCCCCCAGGGGCGGACGAGAAAAGGCCCCCGGCCGGCACTGCACGAGCAGTGCCGGCCACGGCGCCCGGGACGAACCGAATGCACCGTAGATTCGGCATGGATCGGCGAGGCCCGGGAGTTGCTGTTCGTACAGCTCGGTCACCCAGGCAGGAGCCCTGACATCGGTACCCTCCGTGCCAACTCAGACCTCCATGCCCCTGACCAGCGCGTTTCCCTGGAGCGGATAGGCTGGCCACCTGAACGGAGCCTGTTCATGGCCCGGCGTCGCGCGCTTCTGGCAGCAGGGAGGTGAAACGGTTGCTCTACGTTCCGCTATGGGGTAGGGAGAATGCCGCGAGCCGCGAGCCGCGAGCCGCGAGCCGCGAGCCGCGAGCCGCGAGCCGCGAGCCGCGAGCCGCGAGCCGCGAGCCGCGAGCCGCGAGCCGCCTGAACGGCTCTGTGGGATCCTGCGGTCAAGCGGAGGTGCACGATGGATCCCGATGAGCGCATTCACGTCCCCGTAGGGGCGGGTGCCGACCGCTGGCGAACCTTCGATGGCGAACGGACCGTGGTCGTGGCCGCGCGGACAGTCACCTCGCTCGTGCGCGTCCTGGACGTGGTTCCCGAGATACTCCACGACGACGCCCGGATCACCGTGGTCTTCGGCTACGACCCGACGTCGGCCTTCAACGACGGTGTCCTCGACCTGCTCCGTTCACTGCGCTGCCGCACCATGCCCTGGCCGCAACTCGCCGAGTGCGATCCCGACCTGGTGATCTCCGCTTCCGAGAACCTCACCGTCCCACCGGGCGACTACCCGATCCTGGTCCTGCCTCATGGCATCGGCTTCCAGAAGCAGGTCCCCGACTCGGCCAGCGCGGGCACCCGTCTGTCCGGCCTGGTTCCGGACGCGCTGTTGGCGGCCCGCCGGGCCTGGCTCGCGGTGTCACACCCCGCCCAGGAGGCCCAGCTGGCGTCATTCCACCCCGGTACGGCGGGCAGAACCGTCCTGGTGGGCGACCCCTGCTACGACCGGCTCCTCGCCAGCGGCCGATGGCGCGAACGATACCGGTCCGCCCTGGGCGTCCTGCCGGGCCAACGCCTGGTGCTGGTGACCTCGACCTGGGGCACGGAGTCACTGGCCGGACGCCACCCGGGTCTGCCCGCCGAGTTGTTGGCCCAGCTACCGGCCGACGAGTACCGAGTCGCCCTCGTCCTGCACCCCAACGTGTGGTCCGGGCACGGCGCTTGGCAGGTTGGTGTCCTCCAACGAACCGCGGTGGAGGCCGGACTGACCACCATCGACCCGACGAACGGCTGGCAGCAAGCCCTGGTCGCCTCGGATCTGGTGATCGGGGACCACGGTTCGGTGACCATGTACGGAGCAGCGATCGGACGCCCCGTATTGCTCGCCGCCTTCGGCTCCGAGGCCGTCCCTGGCACGGCGGGCTGGGCTCTGCGTGCGGCCGCACCCCGGCTGGACACCGCGCGGCCCCTACCCGGACAACTTGAGGCGGCACTCGCCGATCACCGCCCGGGCCGCTACGAGCAGGTCACCTCCGAGGCGTTCGCCGCCCCCGGCGAGGCACTCCCCCGGCTCCGCGAGACGGTCTACCGTCTGCTCGGCCTGGCCCGGCCCAAGCAGCCCCCCCGTACCTCCCGTGCCTTTCCGCTGCCGGCCCTGGGCACGGCACCGCCCTGTTCCCTGTTGGTCCACACCACGATCACCAGACGCCGGAACGACGCGATCGAGGTGGACTTGCGCCGCTTCCCGGCCGCGCTGGTCGGTGAGCTGGCGGAGACGGCGGACTCGTTCCGGCATCTGGCCTGCGACGTGGACGAGCCGGACACTCGACTCACCGAGAGTGCCACCACTATCCTGGCCCGCTCGTCAGTCTTCGCCGCCGACGACGGTCGGCGGCGGATCACCGAATTGCTGACCGACTTCCCCGGCGCGAGGCTGGCCGCGGTGTCGGCCGAGAACGGGTGCCTGGTCGGCCTGCGCGGCGGCAGTACAGTCGAGGTCACCACCACCGCTACCGCCAGACCGTGCCCTGACCCGGGAGCGGCTGCCGCGGCGGTATACACCTGTCTGCGCCTCGGGGTACCACCGGACGGCATCGCAGTGACGCTGCGTTGCGGAACCCTCGGTCAGGAGCTGCTGCTCCGAACGCACCACCCGGCAGCAGTCGATCAGCCCCTGGCGAGTCGGGACAGGACTTCCGCCGCCCGGGGACTGCCGCCTTCCTCGTAGACCGCGAGCGCCCTGCGCAGGCAGTCCCGCACCTCGGCCGGGTCGTCCAGCAGGTCCGCAAGGTCCTCAAGCGCCCGCGCCTCGTAGTGGGACGCCTCCTCCTCGCGCAGGCCGATGACCGCCTGCCGCAGATCGGCCACTGCCCCGGCACGATCCCCGAGCCGCGCCCTCGTCCGCCCCAGGTCCGCCAGCGCCCGCGCCGCCATCCGCGCGTCGCCCCGGGCGAGCAGGTCCTCCCTGGCCAAGGCGAGACCGGCCAGGGCGGCGGCATGATCGCCGCCGACGCTCTGCGCACAGCCGAGGAAGTAGCGGGCGAGGGCAGCCCCGCGCCCTTCCTCGGCCTGGAGGTTGAGCGCGAGCGAGGCACGGTACGCGTCGATCGCGCGAGCCGGATCATGCCGGTCCCAGTACCGGCCCAGGAACTCCTGCACCGAGGCCTGGAGGACGAGGTGGCCCGACTCCACTGCCAGCTGGTCGGCAGCCTCCAACTGCGTCCACGCCTCGTCGTCCCGACCCAGGTCGAGCAGCGGCCGGGAAAGCAGGCTGCGCAGCCTGGCCTCGGCCGCCGGCTGCCCGTCGCGCGCCGCGGCGGCAGCCCCCAGTTCCAGGGATTCGCGCCAGTCCGCCAGGTGTCGGTGATGCAGGAAGAGCACAGTGAACACCTCGGCCAGCTGCCACACCTGGCGGTCGAAGCCGAACGTCCCGGCAGCCCTGATCACGGCGAGGATGTCACCTCGTTCGGCTTCCAGCCAGTCCAGGGCATCCTGCCGGGGACTTCCCGTTGTCCCGAACGGCCCGGCGCCGTCGGCGTCCGCTCCGGAGCCACTGGTTCCGAGGACCTCGGCGGGCTCGGTGATCCTCAACCGATCGGCCCGTACGGCGAGATCTGCCAGGACGGCCAGGGCGCGGTAGTGACCGCTGACCCGGCGGACCACCTCCCGCTCCGTGCCGGGCGGGTCGAGCCGACGGGCCATGTCCCGCGCATGGAGCCGGACCAGACCGTGCATCACGTACCGTCCGTCTTCGGTCCCGGTCAGCAGGCTCGCCGCTTCGAGGGTGTCCAGTGCCTCCTGCGCAGCCTCCCGGGAGTACCCGGAGGCCAGCGCCACCAGCGCGGTGTCGAAAGCCCGATTGGGAAGGCAGCCCAGGATCCGGTAGACCCCTGCACCGGTGGTGGGGAGGCCCCGGTAGACCAGTTCGAGTGCTGCCGCCATGGTGCGCTCCTCGTGGCCGGACGACTCGGCGATCCGACGGAAGCGGTCCTGCTCGTCGGCCAGTTCACCGACCAACGAACCGATCGTCAATCGCCGGTGGGTCACCAAACGGGCGGCACACAGCCGCACCGCCATCGGCAAGCCGCCGCACAGCCCGACCAGTTCGGCCGCGGCCTCCGGCTCGGTCTCGACTCGCCGCTCCCCGCAGAGTGCGGCCAGCAGTTCCAGCGAGCTCTCCTGGTCAAGCACATCGAGCTGGAGTAGCGCCGCCCCGTCGAGGGCGAGCTCCCCCAGCCGCCAGGTGCTGGTGGCGAGCACCGCGCTGCTGGCTCCCTGCGGCAGTAGGGCAGTGACCTGGGCCGGGTGGCTGACATCGTCGAGTACCACCAGCATCCGCCGGTCCGCCGACAGGGTGCGGTAGAGCGCCGCACGGTCGGCAAGCCTGGTTGGTAGATAGGGGTCGTACACGCCGAGACCGCGCAGGCACATCGCCAGCGCCTCTGAGACGTCCCCGCTGGCACCGCCACCCAAGGCCCCGAAGTCCACATAGAACTGGCCGCCCGGAAAGCGTTCCTGATGACGGTGGGCCCACTGGCGGGCAGCGGCGGTCTTCCCAATGCCGGGAAGACCGCTGAACACTCCGATGGGACATCCCTGGGCGTCCTCCCCGCCCGCTAACGCCCTGTCCAACTCAGCGAGCGCCCACTCACGGTTGACGAAGCGGCGCGGCGGCCGGGGCACCTGGTCGGGGCGCTGGCGCGCCGTCCCCGGCCCCGGGGACGGCGCCGAGTGGTAGTTGAAGGTGATGCCGCCATGGACGCTGCCCACTTGCGCGAGTTGGCCGTGCACGGTCCCTGGCAGGCTGTTGACCACGTGCGGTGGCACGGGGTGCTCCGCGCCCTCCGGCCCGTTCACGCAGCCCACCGCCTCTCCGGATCGCCAACGAGGTCACGTTACTGGAAGGACCGCCCGGAAGACGACGGTTCGACCGATACGAGCGGGACATGCCACACGAGGCCCACAAAGCCGAGTCCGCCACACCTCACGCGGCCGAGTCTCGCCGATCCGCAGGCCCCCGCGAGGCGAAACCTGTGCCTCCCCGGCCGGCTCTCCCTATGGTGTGAACGACCGACACCGATGACCGAAGGAGCACCACTTTGGATCCGATCACCGCCGCCGCCCTCACAGCACTGGCGGGCAGCGTCGCCGGCGAGGCCGGACGCCAGGCATGGCAGGGGCTGTCCGCACTGGTGAGGCGGCCTTTCCGCCGTGGCGGAGAGCAGGAGGAGTTGCCCGGGATCAGCTCAGGCGAGGTGGAAGTCGCCGCCCTGGAGGCGGTGCCCGCCGATCCCGGACGAGCCCAGGCGTTGGCGACCGCCCTCGGCGTACGAGCCGCCTTGGACCCGGACTTCCGAGTGCTTCTCGATGAATGGTGGGCCCAGACAACGGCCGACTCCACGAGCTCCGTCCACAACACCATCAGCGGCGGAACGCAGAACGGAACGATCGTCCAGGGACGAGACTTCTCCAACCTCACCTTCAACATGCCGGGCACCCCGCGAGGCAATGACGGCAGCTAACACCCCCTCGGGCTCGGGCAGCCGCCGGAAAGATCGGCTGCACCAGCGACCCGCCGCAGGAACGACGAGAGCGACTGGGGCGCCGGTCCCCTCCGGTGCCCCAGTTTGCGGGCAGAAACGGCCAGCGCGCTGCGCTCCAGCAGCGCGTCCGCGTCCTCTCGCTGCGCGATACGCACCGCCACGTCCATGGGCCTGGCCCCCTTCGGTTCCGGGTTGAACTCGCTTTCATAGTCGTCGTCTTGGCAGCAGGGCTCCGGTCCCGACTCGTGGCCGGGCGTCGCGGTCACCTGCTTGCGGCCGGCGGCGGGGCGCTGTGAGTGCGGGGGCTGCCGGGGAAGGGGATCCTGGTCCAGTGTTCGGCCGCCGTGCCGGTGGAGGTGGCGTCCGGGATGGCCCGTAATGCGTCGGCAGCTCCTTCGGCGGGTGGCGAGTGGGCCGGGGTGAGGACGAGCAGGAGGGCGTCGGGGGCTTCGACGAGGCTGAGCCATCCCTCTTCGCGCTCGAAGCCGTGCAGCTCGAAGCCGTGCAGCAGGTCCTCGACGGCTTCGTCGAGCGCCTGCGCGGTGACGGGCGTGCGCCAGTGGGCGACGGTCGCCCGGGCGAAGTCGCGGGCCGCCGTGGCGGCGTCCGGGGTGCCGGGCAGGTGTCGCGCCGCTGCTCTGGGCACCCCCAGTCCCAGGGCCAGGTCGCGGTCGAAGCGCGGATGGGCGTGGTCCTGGGGCCCGATCACGGGTGTCCTCCGGTGCTGGGATGCGGCGGGTGTCTGCGCAACGTTTCCCGCCCGTCACGGGCCGCAACCGCCCCGGGGGTGGTACGGCGAGGCCCGAAAAACGACACCCGTTTGGAGGACACCGCGTTCGAATCGGCTGCCGCTAGCATTCCCGGGCCGGGCATTTGCAATTGCAAATGGGATTGCAAACGGCCTCGGCCGTCCGCATATCCGTGCGATGGGAAGGGGAAGAATCGAATGACTGTCGAAATGCCGGAGAACGGGGTCCGCGCCGATTCGCTGGACGTGGAATGGGTGAAGAGCCCGAGCAGTCGCGAGGTGGGGAACTGCGTCGAAGTCGGACCGCTGCCGGACGGCGCCGTCGCCTTCCGCAACTCCCGTGACAAGGAAGGGCCCGCCCTGGTCTTCAACCGCGGCGAGGCCGAGGCCTTCGCCTGGGCCATGGAGAACAGGGCTTTCGATCACGTGTTCCACCGCTGATCGGCCCGATTCCGTGGGATCTATAGAACGGCGGGTATGCGGGATGGGCGCCGTGGGATAGTGCTTTCCCGAAACCGCGCCCCCAGGAGTCCCGCATGCCCGCCCACCCGGACCGTCCCACGCCGAGCGACCCGGACGGCGACGAGGTACGCAAGCTCCACTGGAGCGGACCGGTGGGCGCGGCGAAGGTCCTGGGCACGGTGCTGCGGTCGCTGCGGGAGGAGCGGCGGCTGCGTCTGTCGGACGTCGCTCCCCGGATCCGGGCGTCGGCGTCGAAGCTGAGCCGGATGGAGCGCGGGGAGAGCACCCCCTCCAAGAGGGACGTCAACGACCTGATCACGATCTACGGCGTCGGCCCCGAGGTCCGCGCGCACGTCGACGTGCTTCTGGAGCGGGTCGTGGCGGGACCGTTCGCGGCCGAGTACGCCGACATCACACCCGGCTGGTTCAGGCGCATGATCGGGCTGGAGGTCGAGTCCGCCCGCATCCAGTACTGGGAGGGCGGAGTGGTGCCCGGGCCGCTGCAGACGTGCGCCTACGCGCGGCGGATGATCAAGGCCGGCCTGCCCCGGGCCCCCGCCGAGGAGATCGAGCGCCGGGTGAGCCAGCGCATGGACCGCACCCGGCTGCTGGACGACGCCGACCGCACGGTCGTGGCCCTGCTGGACGAGAGCGTGCTGTACCGCAACACCGGAGGCCCCGAGGTCATGATCGGGCAGCTGGAGCACCTCAAGGAGCTCAGCCGGCGGCCGAACGTGCATGTGGCGATCCTGCCGTTCACCGCGGACCTGACCCCGCCGTCGGGGGCCTTCACCCACCTCGCCTTCGAGTACGGCGGCCCGAGCGACGTCGTCTACGTCGAGGGCCCCGGCATCGGGGCCATCTACCTGAGCAAGGACCCGGACGTCGAGCGTTACGCGGACCTGCTGAACACCCTTTTGTTCCACGTCGCCGACTACGAGGTCGGCCTGGCGCTCATCGACGAGGCGATCGGGATCCACCGGGGCAGGATGCGCCGCCCCGGTCAGTGAGCCCTGGCGACGCCGCCGAACTCCGTCCACTCGTCGCTCGTCTGCGCCGTCCGGGCAGCGGTCGGGTCGGGACGCCACTGCGACACCTCCACCACACCGGGGTCGAGGATCTCCATGCCTTCGAAGTAGCCGACCACGTCCTCTTCCGTACGGACCTCCCCCCAATGGCGCTGGGTGAGGTCGGCCATCAGGTCCGTGATCCGCCGGCGGACGTCGAGATGGGGGCTGACGAGCTGGGAGATGGCCATGTAGGCGGGGGCGTCGGCGGGCAGCCGATCACGGACCCGGCGCACGAGCCGCGCGGGCGGGACGGATCCCTTCTCCGGGATGCAGTGCAGGACGGAGACGAACAGCGCCGCCGTCGGCACCCGGGGCAGGATCAGGTCCTGCACGGCCCTGCTGGAGAAGATCTCGTCGGTGTCGCGCATGTCGGCGTAGACGACGGCCGTGTTCGGGTTCCCGGCCAACAGGGTTCGGCCGGTGTGCATCACCATCGGGTCGTTGTCGATGTACACGACCCGGCAGCTGTCGTCGATCTCCTGAGCTATCTGGTGCACGTTGCGCTGGGTCGGCAGGCCCGAGCCGTGGTCGATGAACTGCCGCACCCCGTAGTCACGCACCAGCGTCTGCACCGTGCGCACCAGGAACGCCCGGTTGATCGCCGCGACCTCGACGCTGCTCGGTGCGACCTTCAGCAGATCGCGCACCCCGTCACGGTCGGACTGGAAGTGCGCGTGCCCGCCCAGCAGGAGGTCGTACATGCGGGCCACGCTCGGAACGGCCGGATCGTAGGTGACGGGAGAAACGATTTCCGCATCCGGTTCCAACGCGACCACCCCTGGCTCGGCCCCTTGATCGAAGTGCCCATGCTAGAGCGCTACATGACACTGCGCCAGGTTGTTAAAGGGTCTCGGAACCCGTAAGGCTGAACTCCGGGCGGATGTTATGGCGCACCTGAGCGAAGGGGTGGCGCAGGTACGAAATCCCGCGCCACCCCTTTCACTCCACGCCCGCCGGAGCCGCCCCCTTCCGTCACGCCCTTCCGGGGCCGAAGGCGAGTTCGCCGACCAGGGCGCGCGGCAGCCCCCGCTCGGCGGCGAGCACCAGCCCGGCCGCAGCCGCCGGTTCGACGCCCATCAGGTCCGCGGCCTCGGTCAGCCGCATCCCCAGCCGGTAGTGCAGGACGGCGGCGTCGGCCGCCGCGACGGGCAGCAGGCGGTGCAGCACGTCCTCGCCGTCCTGGCCGTACGGCATCCGGCAGTGCAGGGACACCGCCTCGCGCACCAACACCCACGCTCCGGCCGCAGGGCTGCGCTCGCACACCAGCTGAGGCCAGCACGCCACCAGTGCCTCCACGACATGGTCGACGACCTCGCCGGCCGCGGGCGTGCGGCCCAGCCGGGCCACGGCGTACCCCCGGTACAGGCCGCGGCGGCGTTGGACGAACGCGTCCAGGCCCACCGCCTCAGCTCCCGTCACGGTCCTCGCCCCCTTCCGGCGCCGCCGAGCGCGCGAAGCACCCGGACGGTCCGAACTCGTCGGAGTAGACGGCCGCGAGCGCCGCGTAGTGCATGCGTTCCCAGTACGGGCGCAGGTCGCCCGGGTGCCCGCCCAGCGCCGCGGCCAGCTGGCTGACCACCGGCCAGTCCGGCACGGTCTCGCCCGCCAGCACCGATCGCACCAGCTCCGCCGACACCCCCCGGGCGAGGGCGCACACGGCTTCGGCGTCGGGCTGCCCGGCCGCCAGGTGCAGGCCCCGGATCGCCCGCAGCATCTGGTCGGCGGCACCCGCCACCGACACCCGCCCCGGGCGCTCGGCGCCCTGGGCCACCTCCCACAGCAGCCGCAGCTCCTCCGGCACCCCGCCGAAGGCCCGCGCCAGCGTCTGCAGGACCGGCCACGTCGGCACCCGGTCCCCGGCGAGGATGCGCGAGACGTACGACGGCGAGCACCCGGCCAGCTCCGCGGCGGCCTGCGGGCTCACCCTGCTGCGCTCCTGCAGCGCCGTCAGCGCCGCGGCGAGCAGCCCCGCACGGGGTCCCGAATCCGGCTCCGGCTCCCCCGCCGAGGCCGGTGCCGGCGCGGCCGGTGCCGCGCCCGAAGCGGTCCCCGGCGCGGGCGGGGCCTGCCGGTTCGAACGCCGGCTCAGCTGCTGTTCCACCCGCCGCAGGGTCCACCGGCGCCGGGCCGAGTCCGGCTGGACGCCCAGCGCCGACCCGATCTCCCCCCACTCCATCCCGTCGGCCCGTGCGTCGCGGACGACGGCCGCCACATAGTGGTCGGCGTCACCCCGCAGCGCCCGCGCGCACGCCAGCCTCACCGTCAACGGCGCCCGGCGCGCCTGCGCCTCCAGCAGCCGGCCGGCACCCGCGTGCACGTCCTCCGCCACCAGTTGCCCCCAGCCCCCGGCCGCCCGGGCGGGGCGGCGCGCCGCCCCCTTGGCCGCGTCCCGCAGCCTCTGCGCCTGTTTCTGGCACGCCACCCGGTGGTACAGCCGGGGTCGCCCGGCCCTGACCGGCCGCCTGAACACCTCTCCGCACGACGGCAGCGCACACACCACCGTCACCCATCCCGCCATCCTCACCCGCTCTTTTCTCTCTCCCTCGGCGGTATTTCCACCCCCGGGGGCGGGCCGCGGCGCGCGGCGCCCCCGGGGCCGACGGACCGGGGCGCGTCCGCCACGGCGGACGCCCCCCGACCGCCCTGCTACGGGTGCAGCCGCAGCCGCCGGAACCGGCATCGCGCCTGACCGGCGGCGGTGACCAGAGCGCCGATTCCGGCGAACCGCCGCCCCGACCGTCTGTCGGCACATGCCAGCGACACATTTGCGGCCGAGGAGACCGAACCGAGGGAGACCGAAACTCGCCAGTAATCAAAGCCGGACGGCCTTCGGGCCGGCAGCGGGACACTGGTACGTTCGGTGGTGATCACGGGACGCATCAACCGCCCCGTGAGGGCGTAGCAGTGCATGACACTCCTCCGCTCCGGGCCCCGGCCGACGGTGGACAGACCATGGCCGGGGCTGCGCTTTCTTGACGCTGAAAAAGGTACTCCTCCGTGAAAGCGGTTTGCACCGCAGATGTCTCAACCCGGTGCTGCACGTGCTGATGGGAATGGCATTGCCGGTGAGATCCAGCAGCGTCTGCGGACCTCGCAGCGACACCGGTTCCGCTCTCACCATGACGTGACGATCGGACAGAATCGGGCACGTGTTGACGCTATCCGGGCTCTACCGATCGGTAATAGCCGATTTCTGGGCCGGTGCACCGCGTGGCGACTACAGGGCCGTAGATGGACGGGCCGGTTTTCGGTATTCATCGAATTGCAGATGCAAGCAATCGGATGATGAGATTCCACAAAAGCCGTGATGCAAGTCACATGATGTGGCGGTCGCGGGCGTCGATCATCGCGCGAACGCACGGTACGGACAGATCGCCCGGCCCCAGGCGCCGTGATATCGGGAGGACCCGGCGAGTCAGCTGACAGCTCGTCAGCAAAGGCAGCAAGAGGTCGGCAAAAGGTCAGCATCGGTCCGATTGAAGGCTGCCGCGCCGCCCCGAACGCGCGAGTCGACGTGACATCCCGCAGGGCCCTCCCACCCAACCAGCGCGCGCCTCACGAACGCAGTTCACCAGGTCAGCGCACGCGCCCCCGCGCCTTCAGCGGGAGGGCGGGGAGCTCCGGCGCGCGCAGCCGGTCGCCGGCGTAGCCGTGGACGTCGCCGAAGCGGGCGGTGGACATCCAGTCCTCACGGGCCCGGGTGATCTCCTCGCCGGTGCGGCCGATGAAGTTCCACCACATGAGGATCTGCTCGTCGAAGGGTTCACCGCCGAGGAGGAGGACGGCGGCGTCGGTGCGGGCGTGGAGGGGGAGTTCGGGGCGGCCGCAGCCGAGGTAGAGCATGGAGCCGGGTTCGACGCGGACGCCGTCGACGTCGACGCTGCCGGACATGGAGAGGACGGCGTACTCGAAGTCGGGGACGAGCGGGAGCTTGAGGTCGGCGCCCTCGGTGAGGGCGAGGTCGGCGCCGACGAGGGGGGTGTAGGCGGTGCCGGGCGAGGTGGCGGTGTCGAGGGTGCCGAGGATGACGGTGCCGCGCAGGCCGGGGGCGGTGACGACGGGCAGGTCGGCGTGGTGCTCGAAGGTGGGGGCGGTGTGCCGGTGGGCGTCCGGGAGGGCGACCCAGAGCTGGGCGCCGTGCAGGTAGCGGGCGTGCGGGCGCGGGGATTCCTCGGAGTGGGAGATCGCCCGGCCGGAGGTCATCAGGCCCAGTTCGTACGGGCGGACGGTCTGGAGGCTGCCGAGGCTGTCGCGGTGCAGCACTTCGCCCTGGTGGAGCCAACTGACCGTCTGGAGGCCCATGTGGGGGTGGGGCGGGACCTGCATGCCGGGTTCGTCGGCGATGTCATCGGGTCCGTAGTGGTCGACGAAGCACCAGGCGCCGACCATCCGGCGGCCCAGGTTGGGGAGCAGGCGGCGGACCATCGTGCTCTCGCCGAGCTGGACCTGACGTCCGGTCAGCAGGTCCTTGACCGGTCCGGTGTCGGCCTCGCGGCCGCAGGTGGTCGGGGAGGGCTTGCGGTCGAGGTTGCTCATGTGCGGTTCCACCACCGTGCGGAGAGGGGCCGGGCGAGGGGCGTTCGCCAACGATCATCCCTGACGACCGTTGAATCCTCCACCCCTCGCCGGGCCGGGCCCCGGAACACCGCCCCTGGACGACAGCTGGCCCGGACCCCTGCGCGCCGCTCCGCCCGGACTCAGGGCTCAGTGCCCGCAGGCCCACCAGGCGTCCGCCGAGGCCTTGGTCGCGAGCTCCCGCAGCTTGCGCACGGCCTCGGCCGGGTCCTCGGCCCCGTACACCGCCGAGCCGGCCACGAACACGTCGGCGCCGGCCTCGGCGCAGCGCTCGATGGTGCCGGCGGAGACGCCGCCGTCGACCTGGAGCCACAGTTCCAGGTCGTGCTTGGCGATCAGCTCCCGGGTGCGGCGGATCTTCGGCAGCATGATGTCGAGGAACGCCTGGCCGCCGAAGCCGGGCTCGACGGTCATGATCAGCAGCATGTCGAGCTCGGGCAGCAGGTCCTCGTACGGCTCGATGGGCGTGCCCGGCTTGAGGGCCATGGAGGCGCGGGCGCCCTTGGCGCGGATCTCGCGGGCGAGGCGGACGGGCGCGGCGGCGGCCTCGACGTGGAAGGTGACGGAGCCGGCGCCGGCCTCGACGTACTGGGGGGCCCAGCGGTCCGGGTCCTCGATCATCAGGTGGCAGTCGAGCGGGGTGTCGGTGGCGCGGGCGAGCGACTCGACGATCGGGACGCCCAGGGTGAGGTTGGGGACGAAGTGGTTGTCCATCACGTCGACGTGCAGCCAGTCCGAGCCCCTGACGGCCTCGGCCTCGTCGGCGAGCCGGGCGAAGTCCGCGGACAGGATGCTGGGGTTGATCTGCGCCATTACCGACTACCTTCACACGAGGGTTCACACGAGGGCTGCGGCGTCCCGGGAGCGGGCACCTCGTCCCATCATCTCGCGCCGACGCCCGGCCGGGTGCACACCTGGACCTCCCCGTGACCGTCATCACACCCGGTCCGGGATTACCGTGGCCGCCGCCGTGGTCATCAGCACTGAAGCGGCCCGCGCGCGCCCGATCCGTCGGCGCCCGCCGAGCCGCCCCGTCCGGCCGGGTTCGCCCCGCCCCTCTCCGAGGAAGGTCCTTCGATGGCCGATCTCGTCCACCCCGCCCGTGCACTGTGGTGGCTCTTCGAACCGGTGCACGCCGTCACCTACTTCCTGCCCGAGAGCCGCGAGGCCTACGAGGCGGCCGGGCTGCACGGTGGCTGGCGCGGCTACTTCGCCAGCCGGTCGGCGCCGCTGGGCGCGGTGGACGCGCCGCCGGTGATCGCCGCGTTCTTCAGCTTCTCCCCGGCGATGGTCGAGCGCGCGCTGCCGGAGGTGTGGACGCACGCGAGCCCGGAGGAGGCGCTGGCCGCCCGGTTGAAGGGCTCGGCGGCGGCGCTGGCCCGGCTGCTGGAGCACGTGGACCCGGCGCAGGTCGAACTGGTGGTGGAGGCCCTGGAGCGGGCCGCGGGCCGGCTCGACTGCGTCGGCCGGGTGCTGGCCGCCGCCAACGCCGCGCTGCCCCGCCCCTCCGGCCTGTACGAACGGCTGTGGCAGGCCGCCACGGTGATGCGCGAGCACCGCGGGGACGGCCACGTGGCGGCGCTGGTGGCGGCCGGACTGGACGGGTGCGAGGCGCTGGTGGTCCGGTGCGCGATGGACGTCCGGCGCGAGATGCTCCAGCCGATGCGCGGCTGGACGGACGAGGAGTGGGACGCGGCCGCGGCGCGCCTGGTCGAGCGGGGCTGGCTGACCACGGCGGGCTCGGTGACCGAACTCGGCCGGATCCGGCACCAGTCCCTGGAGGCCGCCACCGACCTGGCCGCCGCGCGGGTCTGGGAGGACTACCCGCGCGCCGAACTCGACCGTCTGGCCGCCGCGTTGAAGCCGATATCGGCGCTCTGTCGCAGCCAGCTCCCGGTCAACCCGGCCGGCCTGCCGGACAACCCCTGATCAGCCCCTGATCAACCCTTGATCAGCCCCTCATGAGGTCCCGACCAGCCGCCGGTCAGCTCCCGACCGGTTGCTGGTCGGGAACCGATCGGGCGCCACCCGTGCCCGGCGGGCCGAGGACGATCCCCCGCCCGGCGTAGAAGCGCTCGAACGACCGCCACGGCACGTGTGCGAAGGACTGCGACTCCCCCGGGAATCCGGACGGGTTGTGGATCACCACCGCCGTGTCCGTGGCGCCCACCACCAGCACCAGGTGTCCGCCCCGCCGCACCGGCGCCGGACCGGCCGGCTCCCGGATCGCGGGATGCACCGACACCATCACCAGCCGCCCGCCGGCCACCTCGGCCGCCAGCTCCGCGGGCGCCAACTCCCGCGCCTGCGCGGCCAGTCCCCACCGCCGCCGGACGTAGTCGGCGAACGGCGTGTGGATCAGTCCGCGCAGGCTCTCGCCGTCCCGGACGTACGCCCCCGCCGCCACGCACTCCCCGGCCAGCGTGAGCGCCGGGGGCGCCAGGCCCCACCAGTGGTCGAGTGCCATCCGCAGGCAGGCCACCCCGCACAGCCGCCACGACCACCACGCGTACTCCTCCGGGGTGGTCGCACCGGACTGCCCCCACCGGGGGTCCTCGGCCGCGTCGACCTGTCCGTCGATGATCACCCGCACCAACTCGGCCGATTCCCACTGCGCGTGGTACGGCACCTCGTGCACCACCGGCCCGCCCGTGGGCGCGCCCGTCGCTGCGCCCGCGTGTGCTCCGGCCGATGCGCCGGTCGGCGCGCCCGCCCGTACACCTCTCGGCGCGCCCGTCGGCATCCCGCCCTGCTCCTCCGCCATCCCCCGACGCTCTCACGCCGCGGCACCCGGGCCGACCCGCGACACTCCCTGAGCGCCCGGTGAGCACCCCTACTCGGGCACGCGCTCCCCCGAGCCTTCCTTCGAGCCCTCCTTCAGGCCTTCCGTCGAACCCTCCGACCGGTAGGCCAGCCGCTGCGACGCGCGGCGCCCACGCGCCTCGAGCGGCAGGGAGCCGGTAGCGCCCGCGAGACCGAACGGCGGCATGTCGAAGTAGATCGACTCGTACCCGCCCTCCGGCACCACGTACGTCTCGTGCCACAGCCCGACGTGCCGACGGGCCTTCCCCTCCCGCAGTTTGCGGTTGACGATGCCCCAGACGCTGTGGTGGAAGCCGTCCGGCGCGCTCGCGTAGCCGTACAGCTTCTCCTTCGACTCCCAGTACTGGACGACGTAGTACGTGCGCGGCGAGGCGGTGAGCAGGATCCGCCCGCGCAGGCCGCGTTCGGGGCTGCGCCCCAGTTCGTACAGCATCCGGAACATCGCGAACATCACCGGGCCCCAGTGGTGGACGGCCCAGAAGCGGTTGATCCGCATGCCGATCAGCAGCACCACGGTGTCGCCGGTGGCGCCCGCGGTGGTGTAGCCCGGCGTCGGCTTGGCGAACATCGATCGGACGAACGTCGTTCCCATGGACATCTCGGCCTCCCGCACCCCATGTAATCGGTGATTACATCAGGGCCGGGAAACCCGGTCAAGGCTCACTGCACGCACAAATCGGTTACTGCGAAGGAAGGTTGGCGATTCCCTGGCCGAAGGTGTCGAGCACCTTCCCGGCCAGCTCCTCCGCCTCCTCCCCCGGCAGGTAGCCGTCCACGATCATCTGTGCCAGCCCGAACACCAGCGCCTGCCCGGCCAGCCCCATCAGCCCCGGATCCCCCGGACGCAACCGGCCCGCCTCCTGGTCCGCCACGATCAGACCGGTGAACGCCCTGTCCATGCCGTCCAGTTGATCCCGCAGCTCCGGCTCCCGAGAGGCCACGAACACCCGCGAACGCACCAGATCGAACCGGTGCGGATGGTGCAGCGCGTACCGGACGAACCCGAGCCCGACCGCCCGCATCACCGACCCCCCGGCCGGATCCACCGCCGCCACCGCCGCCACCTCGGCCTCCTGGCACCGCACGAAGTCCGCCAGCACCCGGTCCGCCAGCGCCGTCAACAACGCCTGCCGGTCCGCGAAGTGGCGAAACGGCGCCCCCGCCGACACCCCGGCCCGCCGCGCCACCTCCCGCATGCTCACCTTCTCCTGCCCGTACTCGTCCAGCAGCTCGAACGCCGCGGCGACCAGCGCCTCCGGCAGCGATCCGTGGTGGTACGAGCTGCGCCCGCCAGGCCGTTCCGTCATGCCTGCCTTGCTACCACAGCAGGCCGCCCCACCAGGAAACCATCACCCCACCGATCGGAGCCCCATGCCCACGCCCATGCCCACACCCACGCCCATGCCCACACCCATGCCCACTCCCACACCGACCGCCCCCACCCCCCAACCCGCCTCCCGCGCCGCCGCCTTCGCCGCCGCCTACGCCCTCCTCCGCGCCTCCGCCACCCTCGCCGACCACTGGATCCAGACCGACCACCAGGCCGGCACCAAGGGCCGGCCCACCCCGGCCGGCCGCCGCGCCTGCGCCGCACACGTCACCGCCTACACCGCCACCCAGGCCGCCGCCCTCCTCCTCGGCACCCGCGCCCTCGGCCTCCGCCCCAAACCCCGCCGCCTCCTCGCCGCCCTCGCCCTGTCCGCCGCCACCCACTACCTCGCCGACCGCCGCGAACCCCTCCGCCGGGCAGCCGACTTCACCCGGCGGGGAGGCTTCGTCCGCCTCGCCGAGCACGGCATGAACGGCGCCTACCTCCTCGACCAGGCCTGGCACCACGTGTTCGAGACCGGCGCCGCCCTGATCGCCGCGACGTGACAGCATCCGTCCACCGCTCACGGCAGCCCCCCGAGCCGCGCCGCGGCCGCGCGCAGCCCCTCGGGGTCCTCGACCACGAGCCGCCCCCGCCGACCGGCCAGCGTCCCGCCGAACGGCGTCACCGACACGACCTGCCGCACCTGCTTGGCGCCGATGCCCAGACAACTTGCGAGATCCCTTTGGACAACCGAAAGTTGGACGTCATTCGCCACACTCCGGGTACGCCCCTCCTCGTGGTCGAGCAGCGGCACAAGGACCCACGCGACCCGAGCCCGGTTGTCGCCGGGCTGCGCCAGCATCTGGGCCTCCCAGTGTCGGCCGGCGATGTACGACGAGATCGCCAAGCCGTAGTCGCGCTGGAAACCGGGGCTCCGAAACGTCTCCCCGGGCACGATCGCCACCTCGCAGTCGGTGTACGCCGTCACCGTGGCCGTCCGCACGCCGAAACCGAGCACGGCGAGATCCCCGATGAGATCGCCGCCACGCCGGAAGGCAAGCAGCCGCTTACCGGCGCCGGCACCACCCCCGATCTGGTCGACCCTCACCACACCACTGATCACGACGATCACGAAGGCGCCCACGTCGCCCTGCCTTACCAGCTTCCGGCCCGCCGGGAGCTTCCTCCGCTCGGTGCCCTTGAGGACGCCGTTCCACGCGGCCGGACCCACGAGCGCCTGAAAGGTCCGGTTCGGGCCCATGAGCAGCCCCGACGAGGAGTTGTTGCACAAGTTCATGGCGGGAGATTAGGGGAGCGATCGCCAACCAAGGCCCAGGTAAGACGAGTTGGCGCATGAGACACGATCCGCCCGGCACCGGCTGCTACCCTGCCGCGCCCCTTCGCCGACCACGAACGAAGTGTGGTGCAGGACACACCACTAAGGGGTCGCGGGCCCCCTAATCCTCGCCGGCCGACCGCAGACTCTTCGTCGTCAGCCCGGCGACCGCCGAACCTTGCGTTCCTGGAGACCGCCATGCCCGAACCCCCGTCACTCCCCGGCATCGTCAGTCGGCCCCTGCCGCCGCTCTCCGGCCTGCTCTGCGTCGACCTGAAGGGCTTCACCAAATTGCCCGGTGCCGTCCACGCGCCGGTCAGCGCCTACCTTGAGGAGATCCTGGACGCCGCCCTCACCGCAGCCGGCCTCGACGACCTCCGGACCACGAAGCGGTTCCCCGTCAACTCCGGCGACGGGGTCACGTTCGGCTTCGATCCCACACTGCTGGGATTTGTCGTCCACCCCTTCCTCGACCGCCTCGACGAGAAACTCGCCAAGCACAACGCCGATTCGGGCCACGTCCGACTGCGGATGCGGGTCAGCGTCCACTCCGGCCACGTGGCGCCCGAAGGCGTACCCGGCGAGGGCAACGGGCCTGCAAGGAACGAGCTGCACCGATTGCTCGACTCCCAGGAGGTCAAGGCCGTCCTGGCCAAGGCCAGCGAGGAGACGACGCACCTGGTGGCGATCGTCTCCGACCGGGTGTACGAGGACGCGGTCGTGTCCCGGCACACCGGTCTGCACCCCGACCGGTTCCGCCGCATCCTGGCGACCGTCCCCGACAAGGAGTTCGCCCGTCGGGCATGGCTGTACATCCCCACCCCCTCAGGCAACCTCCTCATCGCCCCCGACAGCGCCCCACACCAGCCCCCCAAGGAAGTCGGAAGGCTTTCCCGCGCGATCAACCGCTTTCACTCGGCACTCAAGCCCTACATCGACCCGCACCGTTCGACTGGAGGAACCGCCCCATGGCTCTGATCACGTACAACAGTGTGCTCGACGTCATCCACCAGCGGGTAACCAGCGCCGCCCATTTGCGGCCGAACGCTCTCCAGGTCGAGGTCGGCGGAGCAACCCGCCTCCTCGACCTGCCGCAGGCGCGCGCAGCCCTGTACGAGCAGCCGGTTGACGAGTCGCTGCGCCGCGAGATCTGGCGTCGTGCCGTCGCACTCGCTCAGCACGACTCGCTGGCCATGGCCATCGGCTCGACGGAGGTAGCCGGGTGGGTCGAGGCCGTGGTCTGGCTCGCGTTGCCTCGGCTCAGGCGGGTCGCCCGGCAGGCCTCAGCCCGGCTGGGGGCGGACCGCCGCGATGTCGAATCCGAGATCATGCTCGCCCTGATCGAACGACTGGCCGAGGTCTCGCCGGACGACCCCGACGTCGGCCCGCGGTTGCTCAGCGCCGCGGACCGCCGGGGCTGGGACTTCGCCCGCCGCTCGGCCTCGGGCGGACGACCGGTCGAGGACATCGTCGCGGTGGCCGACGCCCGCACCTCGGAGTCGGCCGAGGACCTCTGGGATCTCGCGATCACCCCGCCGGACCGCCCGGACGGCCTGACCGCACCGCTGCGCCTCTCCTCCCGCTCGGCGATCGAGGGCGCGCGGCTCGGCGAGCTCGCCGACCATCTCGGCCTGCGCGAGGTCGTCCAGCGCGCCCATCGGCGCCGCCGGGGCCAGCGGCTCGGGACGCTCCCCCTCCGCTCGGCGGGGGCCGACCGATGACCACCCACGCCCAGGGGGCACTCACCTTCCCCGAGCTGTTCGGACTCCCCCTGGCCGTCGACCTTCGGACCGCTGCGCGCGCGTTCGGCATCTGCCTGGCCACCGCCTACAACCTCGTCCACCGCGGCGCCTTTCCCTGCCCCGTCATCCGCACCGGGTACCGCTACCGGGTGCCCACCGTCGGCCTGCTCAGCGCCCTGGGCATCGAGGAACTCCCCATCTATGAGGATGACTTGTCCCACCTGACAATTGCGCCACCGCTCCCGGGGCTCAGCTGGAAGGACCTCGCATGATCGCTGCGGCCACGGTACCCAAGCCCAGCCTCCCGGAGCCTTCACAGGGCCACCTGACCTGTGTCGTGATCGGTCCCGCCGGGGACCGCAACGCGTACGACGCCGGCCGGGAGGTCTACCAGCGGATCGTCCGCCCCGCCTGTGCCGCCCTCGGCCTCCGGCCACTCCGCTCGGACCCTGCCCAACCGGACGAGCTTCGCTACCGGCAGGTGCTCGGGGCCGACATCGTCATCGCCGACGTGACCGACGGCAGGCCGTCCGTCATGTACGAGCTCGGCCTGCGCCACACCACCGGGCGGCCTACCCTCCAGATCGGTGAACGCAGTCGGCAACCGCCCGGCCTTCCACGCACTGGCAGGATCGTGTTCGAGCGATCCGAGACCGGGCTCGCACACGCCCGCCGGGATCTCCAGGGCGCACTGGTCAGAGCCCTCCGGAACGGCTTCACGCCGTTCCTCCCCGTGCGGATCCTGCTCGGCCTCCGTCCCCGGCAGGAGCCGACGCCGACCGCCGTCACCACCCCGACCAACCTCCTCGCCACGTTCCAGAGAACCATGCCCCCACTGACCGAGAGCCTCAAGGCGGTCACCGGGCTGGTGAACGACATCGCCTCGCTCGCCGAGGAGCTCGTGCCGGACCTGGCTACCGCACCGGACGGCACGGCGGCCGAACGCCTCAGCACCGCGATCGCCCGCCCCGCCGTGGAACTCAGGTCCTGTGCAGCGGAGTTCGCCGCGCTGATTCCCGACATCGATGCCGCTGTACACACCGCACTCAGCAGACTCGACCACCACCCGCAGACCCGCGACGACGTCCAGAACCGTGACGTCGCACGCCAGCTCACCGACATGTCCCGGTTCGCCCGCGAGGCTCTCGAAACCCTCCGGCTCCTCCGCATCACCCTGGACTGGCTCACCACCACCGCTCCCACTCTCCACGGGCCGGGCAGAGACATCGCCGCCGCGCTCGACCTCGTCACCGATGCCATGGCCCGGGTCGAGACCTGGGACCGCATCGCCCGTTCTCTGACGTGATCTGAGGCGCGGGGGGCCGCCGGCTCCCCGCGCCGCCCCCTGCACAGGCCAAACTCCGTGGAAAGGACGACGAATTGCCTCTCGGAGTAGATCTCACCCGGCTCCGTAGCGACCTCGGAGCCGCACCGGCCCAGGTGTTCGAGAAGCTCTGCGTCCATCTCTTCCCCGCGATCCTTGAGCGCGACTTCGCCCCCGCCATCGCCGGCACACTGCTGGCTCTCCGGCCCCCCGACGGCGGACTGGAGGCCTGCGCGCGGCTCGCGGACGGTCGGATGGTCGGGATCCAGGCGAAGTACCACGGAAAACTGAGCTCCGCGCTCGGCGCCGTGGACAAGTCCATCAAATCAGCCCTCACCCACCACCCTGACCTCACCGACCTCCTGGTCTTCCTCCCCCAGGACCTCACCGCCGGGGGAGGCACCATGCCTGGTACGAAGCAGTGGGAGGCGGCGGCCGAGCGATGGGCGGCGCAGGTTCACCGTGCACGTCCCGGTTCGCCCATGCGGTTCCTCGCCTACACCAGAAGCGATATCGAGCGCGCCCTCGTATCGCTCGCCGAGGAGGCCATCCCGGCGTACTTCGACCCTTCCTACCTGCGCTTGTCCGACCTCCACCGGCACGCCGCGGCCGCCGCCCACACCGTTCGCCACTGTCGGGGGCGGGTCGACATCCAGTCTCCGCTGCTCGCCACCTTCCTGTCCGACACCCTCGCCGAGCTCGACAACCCTTCGGCACTCGCCAACCGGCTTGCCGAGACCGCATGCGCCCTTCGGGTATGGGATGGCTGGCGCCCGGCACTCGACGACCTGCCCACCCCGTCCGCCGGACCAGTGACGCAGGCTACTCAGAGATGGACCCGTTCCGACGGCGACCGCGCCCTCTGCGCCGAACAGCTGGACACGACCGCGAACCTGCTCGGCACGGAGAGCCGAACCGACCCGCAGTCCCTTCGCAGACAGATCGACCAGGTGCTCCAGCTCTGCGGCCGGGCGGCCGAGAGCATCACCGGCATGCACGAAGAGCTGATGGCCGCCGTGTGCGCGGCCAAACCGTTCGATCCACTCCCGTACGTGCAACGCGACTCTGTAGGCCGTCTGCTCGCCACGCTCGACGACCTCCAGACCTGCGGGCACCGGCTCCGGACCGTATGTGACGACCCCGCTCTCGCGGCCCGACAGACCGGCGCCCTCCTCGTCGGCGGCGGCTGGGGAACCGGCAAGTCCTACGGGCTGGGCGGCTGGGTCCAGGAACGCATCACGGACGGCGCGCCCACGGCCTTCGTCTGTGGACACGAGTTCGGTCCGGGCGAGGCTTTCGAGGCCCAACTCCCTCTTCGAGTCTCACCCGGCACCCGGGCCCACGGTCTGCGCGACCTGCTCGCGGCCCTCCAACAGCAGGCCCTGCTGACCGGCCGTCGCGCCGTACTCGCAATCGACGCGTTGAACGAGGTCCGCTGCCTGCACGGGGACGTCCGAACGGCGTTCGCTTCCTTGGCCGAACTGGTGCGGTGCTACCCACTGGTGACTCTGGTCGGCACCGTCCGGATGGACACCCGGCCGGCCGGCTCCGTGGGCACCTCGGAGACGGCCGGCACCCGGGTTCATGGCTTCCTCTGGAATCCCGGGATCTCCCGCCCAGGCCAGGCCTGGCGGGTGTACCAGGACATGTACGGGCTCCCGGAACTGCTGCTCCCGCCAGACGTCTCCGAACTGCGCCGCCCGCTGATGCTCGCCGTGCTGGCCTGGTGCCTGCACCGCTCCCCGCAGCCGGCCCCTGGCCCGATCGTCACACCGACCGTCGGCGACCTCTTCCAGTCCTGGCTGCTCATACTCGACGGCGACTACGCCGCACACCTGGACGAGGCGCACGCGCTCCGCGCCTGTCCGTCGCCGGCCCCGCCGCCCCTTGTCACCCTCGCCTGTGAGGTCCTGTCCGAGCGGGTCGGAGAGGAGGGCACCCTCGAATACCGCGCAGCCTGCCAGGTGCTGGCAGACACTCCTGGATTGAGCGATCCGGCCGTACTCCTGCGTTGGCTGGAGAATGCGGGCGTACTGGCCCTGGATCCGAACACCCGACGCGTCCGCTTCGCGATCCAGCGGTTCGCCGAACACGTCCGAGCTGTGAACCTGCTTCGTGGCCGACGTCCCTCCCGGGCCGTCGCCCGGATCGTTCACGCGGTGCACCGGGCGCGCGACGGCGATCCGGAGTCCGCCCAACGTGCCGACCACCAAAGGATGCTGGAGGCGTTGGCGGGTGCGACGCCGCATGTCGTCGAGGGCGCCGAGCTGTCGGACCTGGTGCCCCGTCGACATCGGTCCCTCGTCGCCGGCGCGGTTCTGGAGTCCCTGGAGGGCCGGGACCCGAAGCGGGCCGGCCGCTCATCCCGGGCCTTCCTGATCCGACAGCTTTGCGACCCCGGGTCCGCCCCGAATGCGCTGTACTCCGTCCTGGTGAACGCGACCTGCCACAAGCACCCGCTGGGAGTGGAGTTCCTGCAGGATCAGCTGACCGCCTGGCGCCGTAGCCGGTTTGAGCGCCGATTCGCGGGGCCCATCGTCGACCTCCTCGCCGATCCGAACGGAATCGCCCTTCTCCGCAGGCTCGTCCACTGGGCCGAATCCATTGGCCCTCGGGGCGACGCAGTGGTCGAAGAGGTCACCTCGCTGCTGCTCTGGCTCTCCGGCGTCGGCCACCACAGCTTCCGCGACGCCTGCATTCGCACGGCGGCGGACCTCTGGGTGAACCGGCCGGAACTGATCAGCCGACAGCTCACCCGCTTGGGCCACCACCGGGACGAACTCGTGGCGGAGGCGACTTGGCTCGCCGCATACGGGGCCCTCGCCCGCAGCTCGCCAGCGGACTCGGACCACCGGATCACGGATCCGATCACGGCTGCGATCACGCGTGCGATCGCTCGGCCGCACCTGCGCATCCACGACGCGGTCCTCACCGTCCGGGGCGTGCTCCGCCCGGACGCCATCGCAGACAGCGCCTTCCCCGCCGTCCCTCTGCGCCGCCCGCGGGTAGCGGTCCTTCCCTTCGGCAGTCGAATCATCGCGCGGGCGGCCTCAACGCTCTCCTGGTGCCCGTTCGAGGAGGAGAGCCCGAGGCCCCGCCAGACCTGGCTGACCTCTCGGGCATGGTTCCTCACCCTCGGACTGCCCAGTCGACTTCTCCGCAGAACCGACGCCGGGGAGTTCGAGACCTCCAGCCCCGCCGTGGCCAAGGCCCTCCAGCGTGCTCAACAGGAGTGGTTCGCCGAACAGGCCACCCGTGTCCTGCAGACGGCGTCCCCGCCGGATCCGGAAGAACAGGAGGAGGCCCGATACTGTCGGCGCGCCGTCGACCCGACCCTTGGCGCAGGGTGGAGAACCCGGATCAACACCCTTGCACGATCAGAGAACTGGTGGACACCGCCGTTCTCGGCCGCCGAGGCGCGGGCCTCGGCGGCCGGACCTCCGGCAGCTCTGACAGAGGTGCTCATCCGTTCCGATCCCAACGGCGCGCCATGGCTGCTGCTCAACGGTCTCTACCACCTACGCGGCGACGAGGAGCCGCCGAAGGAGGATCTGCCACGCCTGCATCTACCGCCGCACATCATCCGCCCCACCGACTCCTGGCGGCGCGCCTCGCCCGCACACCGGATCCCCCGGCTTCCTCCCGCTCTGCGGGTCGAGTCACACCTGGTGCCACGGACCGCACTCAGCAGGGCGTTGACGCAGGGCGACGGCGTGCCGAGGCGGCTGCAGCCTCTGGAGAACTGGCCGGGCCACAGCTTCCTGGCGGAGTACTACACCCGGCCCGAGTTCGGCGTGCCGCGCGTCGACTGGTCCGTCCCACTGCCGACCGCCGTCAATCACCCGGGGAGCCAAGCTGGGCCGCCGATCTACGGGCGCTTCGCCGACCCGGTCTCCCAGCCCGTCCCCAGTCGCCGGCTCACGGAGGCGCTCAGGGGCCACTGGACCGGCCACCATCTGGACTTCACCGACCCGTCCACAGGTGACCTCCTACTGACCGATCCCGGGTTCGCCGGCGCAGGGCCCAATGCCATCCTCCTCGCAGGATCCGCCGTCGACCGCCTGCCCGGGGACGACACCGTGCTGCTCTGGGCCGTGACGCTGGTCGACCCAGGTGAGGTGCGGGCGGCGAGCTGGTCGTCGTACTGCGTCCTCGACTCGGGTTCGGTCCACACACTGCCGTTCCCCGGGCCATCGACTGACTGGTGGGTACCGGCGAGGAGATGGCCGCAGCTGGGCCTGACCGACTGGCCCGACGTCTCCTCGAACGGGTCCGATTGACCTCGCCGATGTCCGCCCCGCTGTCCTGCCCCGGTCGTACCGCCGGGGCAGGACAGCGCCCGTGCGCGGCTACCAGGCGTAGTCCTCCGGGGCGGGCTGGTGGCCGGGGAAGAGTTCGTCGAGGCGGTCGAGGGTCTTCTGGTCGAGCTTCAGGTCGAGGGCGGCGACGGCGGCGTCGAGGTGGGCGGGGGTGCGGGGGCCGATGATGGGGGCGGTGACGGCGGGGCGGGTGAGGAGCCAGGCGAGGCCGAGGTCGGCGGGCTCGGTGCCGAGGTCGGCGGCGAGGTCCTCGTAGGCCTGGAGGCGGTCGCGGTGGGTGGCGAGGAGTGCGTCGGCCTGGGGCAGGGCGCCGCGGACGCGGGTGCCTTCGCGTTCCTTGCGGAGGATGCCGCCGAGCAGGCCGCTGCGCAGCGGGGACCAGGGCAGCAGGCCGAGGCCGTAGTGCTGGAGGGCGGGGATGACCTCCAGTTCGATGGTGCGGTCGAGGAGGTTGTAGAGGGACTGTTCGCTCACCAGGCCGAGGAAGTGGCGGGAGCGGGCGGCCTCCTGGGCCTGGGCGAGGTGCCAGCCGGCGAAGTTGCTGGAGCCGACATAGATGATCTTGCCCTGGGTGACCAGGACCTCCATCGCCTGCCAGATCTCCTCCCAGGGCGTGTCCCGGTCGATGTGGTGCATCTGGTAGAGGTCGATGTGGTCGGTGTTCAGGCGCCGCAGGCTGGCCTCGACGGCGCGGCGGATGCCGAGGGCGGAGAGCTTGCCCTCGTTGGGCCAGTCGCCCATCGGCCCGTACACCTTGGTGGCGAGGACGGTGCGTTCGCGGCGGCCGCCGCCCTGGGCGAACCAGCGGCCGATGATCTCCTCGGTCCGGCCCCTGAGGTTGCCCTCGCTGTCGCGGCCGTAGGCGTTGGCGGTGTCGAAGAAGTTGATGCCCCGCTCGTGGGCGGTGTCCATGATGCCGTGGGCCTCGGACTCCTCGGTGTGGGGGCCGAAGTTCATGGTCCCCAGGCAGAGTCGGGAGACGGTCAGGCCGGTGCGGCCGAGGTGGGTGTACTCCATGGCGCCCACCTTCGGCCGTACCGGCGCCGGTGTCCAGCACATTCCGTCAGACGAGCAGGCCCACAGGCGCGCAGACGAACCGGGTCGGACGGAATCGCCGGATTCCGGCCTGTTCAGCGCCCGTGCGTGGCGAACTTCCGTACGGCGAGCGGCACGCAGAGCGCGAGCAGCAGCCCGCTCCAGAGCAGCGAGGCGAGGACGGCGTGCTGCATGGGCCAGGCGCCGCCGGCCGCGGAGGGGTTGCCGAAGAGTTCGCGGCAGGCCTGGACGACGGCGCTGACCGGGTTCCAGTCGGCGACGACCCGCAGCCACCCGGGCATGCCGCCGGTGGGGACGTACGCGTTGGTGACCATCGCGATCGGGAAGACCGCGACGGAGAGTTGGCCGGCGGCCTCCTCCTTGCCGATGGTCAGGCCGAGGCAGGTGCCGACCCAGGTCATCACGAAGCGGAAGAGCAGCAGCAGGGCGAACGCGCCCGCCGCGTCCCCGGCGCCCTCGCGGACGCGCCAGCCGGCGGCGAGGCCGACGAGCGCGAGGAGGGTCAGGACGACGAAACTGACGAGCAGGTCGGCGAGGGTCTGCCCGAGCAGCAGTCCGGTGCGGGAGACGGGCATGGAGCGCAGCCGGTCGGTGATGCCGCGGCCGACGTCGCGGGCGGCGCCGACCATGGTCACCATGATGCCGTTGGTGGCGACCATGGCGAACAGGCCGGGCATCAGGAACTCGCGGTAGTCGCCGCCGCCCGGGATCCGCATGGCGCTGCCGAAGACGTACCCGAAGACCACCACCATGATCACCGGGACGCCCAGCGAGGCGGCCAACAGGCCGGGCGAGTGGCGGTAGTTGAGGAGGATGCGGAGCATCGACGTCCAGGTGTCGACGGCCAGCCGGGCGGGTCGGGACGGTTTCGGCGCGGGGCGGGACGGTGTCGGCGCGGGGCGGGACGACATCGGCGCGGGGGTGTACGCGGCGGCCATCAGGCGGCCCTCCTCAGGTTTTCGGCGGATTCGCGGGTGAGCGCGAGGAACACGTCGTCCAGCGAGGGGGCCCGTACGGCGGCGTCCTCGGCGGTGATCCCGACGGTGTCCAACTCCCGCACCAGCGAGGGCAGCAGGACGGACACGCCGGGCTGGGTCAGTACCGTCACGGTCCGTTCGGCCGCGTCGACCTGCGCGTCGCCGCCCGAGAGGGTGGACAGCACCACGGCGGCGGCGGCGAGTTGGGCCGGGTCGGCGAGGGTGACGGACAGCTGGCTGCCGATCGCGGCCTTGAGCCTGGCTGGTGGGCCGGTGGCGATGGCGGCGCCGTGATCGACGACGACGATGTCGTCGGCGAGCCGGTCGGCCTCCTCCAGGTACTGGGTGGTGAGCAGCACGGTGGTGCCGCCGTCGGCCAACTCCTTGACGGTGTTCCAGATTTCCTGGCGGCTGCGCGGGTCGAGCCCGGTGGTGGGCTCGTCGAGGAAGAGCACCGGGGGGCTGGTGACCAGGCTGGCGATGAGGTCGAGGCGTCGGCGCATGCCGCCGGAGTAGGTGCGGACGAGCCGGTCGCCGGCCTCGGTGAGGTCGAAGCGTTCGAGCAGTTCGTCGGCGCGGGCGCGGGCGCGGCGGGCGCCGAGGCGGTGCAGCCGGCCGAACAGGTGGAGGTTGTCGCGCCCGGTGATGCCCTCGTCGACGGCGGCGTACTGCCCGGCGAGGCCGATGGCCCGGCGGACGTCCTCGGCGGCGCGGGCGACGTCGTGTCCGGCGACGCGCGCGGTGCCCCGGTCGGGGGCGACGAGAGTGGCGAGGACGCGGACGGCGGTGGTCTTGCCGGCGCCGTTGGGGCCGAGCAATCCGCAGACGGTGCCGGCGGGAACGGTGAGGTCGAGGCCGCGGAGGGCCTCGGTGGTCCCGAATCGTTTCTCCACGCCTGCCATCTCGATGGCGGGTCGGGCGGTGTCGGACATGGCTCTGCCCCTTCTCTAGGTACAGCGTACGTAGAAGCGTGAGCCAAATGCTACTACGTACGTCGTACGTATCTAAGATGGGGGGCGAGGTGATCATCCAGTGCCGTCCAACGAACCCCCCAGCAACAGCGAGCGCCCAGCCACCCCCGAGGCGCCCGAACTGATCTGGCTGCGCCCCGAACGCACCGGCCGCGGGCCGAAACCCGCCCACAGCCGGACGTCCATCGCCGCCGCGGCCGTCGAGATCGCCGACGCGGAGGGCCTGGACGCCGCCTCCATGCGCCGGGTCGCGGCCGCCCTCGGGGCGGGCACCATGTCGCTCTACAACTACGTGCCGAAGAAGGAGCACCTGCTCGACCTCATGCTCGACGCCGTCACCGCCGAGTACGAGCTGCCGGCCGCGCCGAGCGGCGACGTCCGCGCCGACCTCGCGGCGCTCGCCCGCCAGCAACTCGCCATCTTCCGCCGCCACCCCTGGCTGCCGACCCTGGTGCTCGCCCGCCCGGGCATCGGCCCCAACGCCCTGCGCTACACCGACCACTTCCTCGCCGTCACCGCCTCCACCGGCCTGGGCGGCGGCGCCCGGATGGAGGCCATGGCCCTGTTCAACGGCTTCATCTGCCAGTACGCCCAGTACGAGCAGACGGCCGCCGCGGGCGCCAAGTGGCAGGCGGAGCTGGTCGGTTACCTCACCCGGGCCGCCATGAGCGGCGAATACCCGCACCTGGCCCAGGCGTTCGCGACGTCCGGACCGCCCTCCGATCCGGACGCCGCCTTCGACCGCTCGCTGGACCGGGTGATCACGGCCATCCTGGCCCCGCCGACGCCCCGCTGAGCCCGCTGCTCAGCCCCGCCGACCGGCCCCGCCCTCAAGCCGCGCCCTCAGGCCCCGCCCTCAAGCCGGGGCCGCGACAGCACCGCCGCCGCCCGCCCGTCGACCAGCACCAACACGGCCTCGTGCGCGCCCCCCAGCGCCGCCCGCGCCTCGGCCGGCGACTGCCCGACGCCCACCGCCGGCAGCGCCGGCCCGAGCAGCGCGCCCAGCGGACCACCCGGCGAACCACCCAACGGATCGCCCGGCTTGGCGCCGCCGTCCGCGAGCGCCGCCGCCAGCACCGCCCGCGACACCGAGCCGACCACCTCCGTCGCGCTCACCCCGTACGGCCTCGCCGCCCGCGCCAGCACCACCGGCGCCACCCCGCCGGGCACGGCGCGCAGCACCTCCAGCGCCTCGCCGACCGTCGCACCGGCGTCGACCGCGACCAGCGGGCCGGCCCCGGCGAGCAGCGACCGAAGGCCGCCCGCCGACTCCGACTCCTCCTCCAGGAAGCCCCACTGCCGCATCCAGTCGTCGCTGTGCACCTTGGACAGGTACGAGCGCCCGGAGTCCGGCAGTAGCACCACGACCAGGTCGTCCGGCCCGAGCCGCCGCGCGACCCGCAGCGCCGCCGCCACCGCCGTGCCCGAGGAGGGCCCGGCCAGGATGCCCTCCTCGCGGGCGAGCCGACGGGCCGTCAGCAGCGACTCGCGGTCGGGGATGCGCTCGAAGGCGTCCACCACCTCCGAGCGGTAGGCCTGCGGCCAGCGGTCCTCGACGGTGCCGGGGTGGAGGAAGTGCCCGATGCTCTCGACGAACCACGGGCTGCCGTCCCCGCCCCCGTACATCGAGGACTCCGGGTCGGCGCCCACGACGGTCACGGAGCCGCCGGACACCTGCTGGAGGTACCCGCCGGTGCCGGTGACGGTCCCGCCGGTGCCGACGCCCGCGACGAAGTGGGTGACCCGGCCGCCGGTCTGCTCCCAGATCTCGGGGCCGGTGGTACGCACATGGGCGTCCGGATTGGCCAGGTTGTCGTACTGGTTGGCGAGCCAGGCGCCGGGGATCTCCTCCACCAGCCGCTGCACGACGTTGAACAGGTGGGCCGGGTCCTCGGCGGGCACGGCCGTCGGGGCGAGCACCACCTCCGCGCCGTACGCCCGCAGGATGTCGGACTTCTCGGGCGCCGACTTGTCGGACACCCCGGCGATCACCCGGTAGCCGCGCTGCCGCCCGACGATGGTCAGCCCGATGCCGGTGTTGCCGGAGGTCGCCTCGACGATCGTCCCGCCCGGCCGCAGCAGGCCGTCCCGCTCGGCGGCCAGCACCATGGACAGCGCGGCGCGGTCCTTGACGCTGCCGCCGATGTTGAGGAACTCGGCCTTGGCGTAGATCGGCGCGGGCAGCCCGGCGCCGAGCCGGGCGAGGCGGAACAGGGGCGTCCCGCCGATCGCGTCGAGTACGGATTCGTGCACTGCGGCCATCACGGCCCCTTTCACTGGCTGTCCGCCCGAGCCTGCCCGAACGCGCGGTCAGATAGTCGCTGGTGCTGTGACCACGTGACCGACCGCGAACCGCAGCCCCGGAGTGCCGAAAGGGACAAGTTCACGAGAAGGACAGCGACAGAAGGACGACTCAGGAGGCGAACGGCTCGATCTCCCCCGCAAAGACGATGACCTGGTCGATGAGGCTCCGCCGCAGATGGACGACGTCCGTTCCCGCCAGGCGGGGGCCTCCGTCCGGCGTGGTGAAGACCCACTGGTACCGGGCCCACTCGTCAGGCATGTCCACCGCTGAGCAGCGCGCCATCGTGCCGGTCCCCGCCGGGTGGTGCCGGATGTCCAGCACGAACTGCTCGACCGCCGCGATTCCTTCGCTGCGGCCCAACGGCCCCCAGAAGACCACGTCCGAGGTCAGGGCCTGGGAGAGCAGGGCAGTCACATAGCTGTCGTCCGAGGCGTTGAACGCGGAGATGAAGGTGTCGATCGCGGAGCGTGCCGTCTCTTCCTGCATGCCCCAGTAATACCAGCCGTTGCTCGTGCGCTCGTCCCGCGAGCCGCCTTCCGATCACGGTGGGCCATCCCGGTCACAGCACTGGCAGCCCCGGATCGTCGAGGCCGAGTCGGCGAGGGTTCTCGACCGTAAAGGGGCGCGGACAAAGGCGCGTGGCGCCTCTTGCGCGCCCCTCAGATTTGCCGCGCTCCAAAGTGCGCAACGGTACGGCCCGCGCCCGCCCCGCCGATCGGGTGTGTGCGGAGAGTGATCGGCGCGCGATCAGATCAGTGGGTCGAAGAGGTCGCGCCCCCAGTGGCCGAGCCAGGACGCGGTGGCGGACCACCGGGCCTGACCTTCCGCACCTTCCGTACCTTCCGTGGACTCGTCGTACGGCAGCACTGCGGTCGGGGCGAGCCAGCCCTCCCCCGGGTCGATGCGGACCCGCAGCACCTTGAGCGGTCTGCGCAGGGCGACGAACATCCGCAGGTCGTCGGTGTGCGGGCAGTGGGTCTCGTAACGGTCGTGGACGGTACGGCAGATGGACTTGATGTCGGTGTCCGCGAGCAGGAGGTGGCGGCTGCCGGGGCCGAGGTTGACGCAGAGGCGGCGGCGGGCGGTGTCGCGGTCCGGGTACGGCAGGTTCTGGTGGTTGTCGACGTGCAGGCCGAGGCACAGGCCGCTCTCGGGCAACCGGTGGGTGACCAGCTCGCCGGGCGGGTCCTCGGCCGGATCGAGGGCGACGTGCAGCGGATCACCGAGGAGGCCGACGAGCGCGGCGACGGTGTGGACGTCGGTGACGGTCCCGGGGAGGCGGAAGAACTCGACCAGGCCGCTGTCCTTGGTGAAGAGGCCCGGCGCGTAGCGCTCGGGGTGCTCCTCGGGGAGCGGGGACCAGTCGCCGGCGGGGACGACGGCTCCGTTCTCGTAGTCGGGCTCACCATGGACTCTGCGGACGTTGCCGATGTCGCAGCGGGCGCGGAGGGCCGCCGGGTCGCGGAAGGCGATGGCGGCGGGGTGCATGGTCGTCATGAGGGGGGCTCCTCGGTTCAGTCGTTGTCGTCGTCGGAGTTGTCGCTGTGACGGTTGATGCCGGTCATCAGGGCGGCGGCCAGGGTGGTCCACCAGACGACGTCGGCGGTGGCCGGCTCGCGCGGCGGGACGAGGTTCGAGGCGAAGCAGGCGAGGGCGAGGCTGGCGGCGGTGATCGCAGCCGTGGTGGCGAGCTTGATGGTGCTCAACTTTCGGGCGAGGGAACGTTGCTGTCCGCGGTACGGAGGACGCGCGCCCAGACGCGCTTGCCCGCGCCGCACCGCGCGATCACCCCGAAGTCGACGGCGAGCCGGCGGGCGAGTTCGATCCCACGGCCGCACTCGTTGAAACGGCCCGGACGCCGCTCCAGGAGCGGGAGGTCACTGCGGGGGTCCCAGACTTCGAGGCGGCAGCCGCCGTCGAACTCCTGAAGGTAGAGCCGGACTTCGCCGTCGCCGTGACAGGCGTGGACGACGGCGTTGGTCACGAACTCGGAGGCGATGAGGACGAGGTCGTCGACCGGGTCACCGACCCAGCCCCAGGAAGTGAGCTGGTCACGGACCAGGCGGCGGGCGGTACGGACCGAGGTTTCGTGCTCGGTGAGGGTGGTCTCCCAGGATCGGAGGACCGGGTTACGCAAGGTGGACATGAGTCACCCCACACCTTCAGTGGCGTGTTCGTTCGGTCACAGTGAGTGTGGCTGACATCAAATCGAACCCGCAACCCGAACGCAATGACAAATCCGTGGATCTTGAAACGAGTTGAGTCGCCTGCGCATCATGGCGAGACTGGACCCAAACTCAGAGGGAGGGGCGCCACTTGAGCAAGGACCTGTCAGCGATCAGGCAGATCCGCCTCGGCGACGAGCTGCGCAACTGGAGGCTGTACAACAACAAGACCCTTGCCGATTCGACAGCAGGCCTGAAGGGTTGGAACCCCGCCCGCCTCAGCAGAATCGAGCGTGCCCACCAGCAGATCAGCGCAGCCGACTTGAAGACGCTGCTGGATCACTACGGCATCGATGGACAAGAACGCGAGGACTTCGAGAGCCTGCTCAGCGACGGCCCTGCGAGGCGTTGGTGGCGTGGACTGGACTTTGCTGACAGCATCACCTCGGCCTTCGCGGAGTACCTTGATCTCGAAGCCGACGCCTCGCAAATTTCCGAGTACTTTCCTGCCGCGTTCCCCGGGTTGCTTCAAACCGAGGGCTACGCAACCGAGATGATCGCGGCCAGCCTCAGCGCTCCTAATGACGAGCAGATTGAGGCCGCCACAGAGGTCAGGATTCGTCGCCAGCGCAGGCTCACCGACAGTCACCCACTCAACTTCGAGGCGTACTTCGGAGAGGTCGCCCTGCTGGTGGCCGGAGATCAGAGGGTTCTGGCGGATCAGATCCGGCACGTCATCAAGGTGTCTCAGTACCCGAACGTGACCGTCCGCATGGTGCCACTCAGCGCTGGCAGGCCTGGAATTCTGGCATCAGGCGTGGTGCTGATGCGCTTCCCTGGGGATCCAGAAGGAGGATTCGTCTTCATCGAAGCAGTCGGCGGTATGCTCCCGCGTAGAACGGGACGCGACGTACGACGAGCCGAGCGCGCCATTGGCCGTGTTGAGCGCTGCGCGTTGTCACCCGAGGACACCATCACCGCCCTTGAGCGCAAGTTGGAAGAGCTGACGTGAGCGAGAAGCGCAACCCGTACGACCACAACCCCGCCGACGCCGGCTGGACCAAGTCCCCCTTCTCCGCTGACGACAACGGCAGCTGCGTGATCATCGCGCGCTTCCCCAACGGTGACGTCTGGCTCGGCGACGACAAGAACCCGAACCACCCCCACCTCGCCTTCGACCAGGCCGAATGGACCGCCTTCATCCAGGCCATCGAAGCCCACGACCCCCGCTTCACCGCCTGATCACCCACCGGGAGGCCAAGATGCGCGACCGCCACGACCCCTACGACCACAACCCCACCGACGCCGACTGGGCCAAGTCCCCCTTCTCCGCAGAAGGCAACGGCGACTGCGTGATCATCGCGCGCTTCGACAACGGCGACGTCTGGCTCGGCGACGACAAGAACCCGAACCACCCCCACCTCGCCTTCGACCAGGCCGAATGGACCGCCTTCGTCCAAGCCATCGAAGCCCACGACCCCCGCTTCACCGCCTGACTGCCCACCGCCCGGGCCGGGACCGCCGGGAAGCCCTGAGTGGCTGTTGCCGGCACCGGGCCGGTTCACGCTCGCGAAGGCCGCGGCTGGGCAAGGCGCCGGGTCATGAGCATCGTCGCCGAGCTGCCCGAGGCTAGGTTGGCGCGGTGCATCCGATCCGTTTCGAGGCCGCCACGACAGATGGCGTCCATCTCTTCCACTACCTCCCCGGCAATGACCTGGCGGTGACTCGGCACTGGCCTGGCCTGTGGCAGGAATGGCCTGAGGAGGGGACGCCGCACACCGAGTGGGCCGTGAACAACAACAACATGGAGGAAGTCGCCGTCTATGTGGGCCTGGTGTGGCGTCTGACGGCCGGCCTGGACCGCTATGTGATCCCGACGTACTACTGCGACGACGCCGAGCGTTTCCTGAAGCAAACGCCGATGCCGGTGAGCTGGGAGTACGAGGTCGACGCCAAAGCGCCGACCTCCACCACACGGGACAAGGGCTTCGTACCTGGTCGTACGGCGAAGCCCCTTCGGGTGGAGCCGACCGCCGCGGAGCTGGACCATGCCGGTCGTGCGGGCTTGTTCCGGTTGTCGACGCCTCGCGACCTGGTATCCGCGCTGCATGCGGTGATCTTCGATGCCTCGTCGGAGACCACGGTGTTCGCAGTCGCCCCCGGACCGGAGCGTCGCCAGCGTCTGGTGAGCGCGTTGAGCGGCCCGACTCGCCCTACTCTGGCCGAAGTCCTTGAGGGAGAAGGGGTGTTCGTGGACCTGACGATCGGCTCGGATTTCGACTACTACGACTCGGTCATGGTGGCTTCGCGCGCCGATCTGCGGCACCGGGTCGATGACCTGGCTGCCGACTATGCGCGCAGGATCTCGGCATATGAACTGCGCCTGGACGAACTCGCAAGTGTTCCGGACTTCCTCCGGGCGATGCCGGAGCTTGCCGGTGTGGACTTGGACGTTCCCTGAGCCCTCGATCACTCGATCGAGACCCTCGTTCGATCGGCAAGCCGCTTGATCGGTACGACAACAGCTTCCGAGTGCCGTCGAGCAGCTGGCGGTGGACCGCGGGGACGGCGGTGACGCGCAGGGTGTAGCCCTGGCCGCGCCGCACCGTGACGCCCTGATCGAGGGCGGTGGGCCGGCGGACTCCAGCCCGGTGGTGCGGAGGAAGTCGGCGACCGTGCCCGGCATGTCGAGCGTGACCGGCAGCTCGGGGACGGTGCAGGGCGAGGCGGTCGCGGTGGAGCACGTCGAGGACGTCGAGCACGTCGAGGATGTGCCCGGTGCCGCGTACGAGGCGGAACATCTCGCAGATGTGCACGGTCTCGCCCGGCCGCGCACAGGTGAGCGGTTCGCGGAACTTCGGGCGCTGGAGGGGGTGGAGGCCGCTGAGGGTGCCCGGGGCCTCCTCGAAACGCCGTCGGCGTCGAGGGTCAGGCGCCGAAGCCGTCCTCAAACTCCGCGCACTGCTCGCCAACGGCACCCTCGATGCGAACCACTGACCGAGGGCCGGGACCTGGAGCCGATACGGCGCCGGCGATCACAGCCGGTCACCAGCAGGCTGGTTCCACTGATCCCCGAGGCCGCACCCGGCGCCGCTCACCGCGTCCCCAGCGGTGAGTGGCGCCGGCATTACCGATCATCTGATCGACCGTCAACCAGTTCATCCGAACTGCCCCACACGCACAGCTCCCGCCATTACGCTCCCAAGCGTGATCACGCCCGGCGTCGATCCGGGCGCATTCCGTCATCACCACCACAGGGAGCGCATGCCATGAGCGAGCTGGTGTACCCGTCCGACCCCGGCCTCAACGGCCACGCCGTGGACGCGGCCGAACGCACGTACAAGATGAACGGCTTCGACCCGGCGCGAGAGGACTCGAAGCTCTCCTACACCCCCTGCCGGGTCGCCAAGCCCGCCTTCAACACCTACCACCGCAGCGGCGAGCAGACCGTGTCCGGCTTCCTGGACACCACCTGGGCCTACGACAGCCGCCTGACGGACGACACCGGCGGCCCCACCGGCGGGCCGGGCGCGGACCTGACCCGGCTGGAGGCCGCGAACGGCGCCTTCGACGAGATCGTCCTCGGCCTGGTCGGCCTCGTCGGCGGCCAGGGCAGCCTGGCGGCCGCCACCTCCCAGGCCGCCCAGGACTTCGGCATCGCCTCCTCCGAGCGCGGCGCCGTGACCTTCATCGACGCCTGGAGCGCGGCGGCCGCCTACCTCGGCTACGGGTTCGACGGCTGGGTCTCCAACGACTACCAGGACCTGTTCACCCAGCCGAAGGCCCAGGGCCTGCTGGGCGCCGCCCGGCGCCTCAAGGAGCGCAACCCGGACCTCTCTGTCGGCCTGCACATCGGCGGCTGGGACCTGAGCGAGGCGTTCCACGCCATCGCCCAGGAGCCCGCCTCCCGGCGGCGGTTCGCCCAGTCCGTCGTACGGATCTTCCGCGTCTTCCCGATGTTCTCCACCCTCCACCTGGACTGGCGCTGGCCCGGCTCGGCCGGCGCCCCGGAGGCCGGGTACGGCCCGGAGGACGCCGGGAACTACGCCGAGCTCATCCGCGAGACCAGGGCCGCGCTGTCCGCCGCCGACCGGAGCGCGACGATCGCCGTCGCGGTGCCGGCCTCCTCAGCCCAACTGGACGCGATGAACGTCCCGCTCCTCATCGAGGCCGGCGCCGACCGGCTGGACCTGATGTCCTTCGACTTCTTCGGCAGCCCCTGGTCCGAGGGGCTCGGGCACCACACCTCGCTGCGCCGCGATCAGAACAGCAGCCAGACGGACTGCGTCGACAACGCCGTCACCCACCTCATCGAACACGCCGGCGTGGCGCCTCACCGCATCCACCTCGGCTACGCCACCACCACCCGCAACGCCAAGCACGCACACATCACCGGCATTTCGCCCCTGCGCGGCAGGTACGACAACGGCGCGGGCGAGACGGTCGGCTCCTTCGCCCCCGGCACGAGCACCTGCGCCGACGTGCTGCGCAACTACCTCGACCTGGAGCAGGGCAAGGGCCGCAACGGCTTCGAGCTGTACACGGACGTCGTCGCCGACGCCGACTACCTCCACAACCCCAGCACCGGCGTCTTCCTCTCCCTCGACACCCCGCGCTCCGTCCGTGCCAAGGCCGAGTACGCCCGCGCCCGGGGCCTCGGCGGCCTGTTCGCCGAGCACGCCGAGGCCGACCCCGGTGTGCTCACCAACGCCGCCCGCGAGGGCCTGGGGCACACCGTCACCGCGACGGTCGTCGACATGAAGCCCCTCTACGTCACCGGCCGCAGCTGACGGCGGGCGGCGCCGTCCGCACCGCGGGCATCACGGGAGGTCCCGTGATGCCCGTCGTCGGCCCGCTAGGTTCTGTCCGCGCGATCACGAGCGGAGCCAGATGACCGGTGCGGCGACAGTGACCGTGCCGAGGAAGATGTACACGCGCTTGTCATACCTGGTCGCGACGGCGTGGTGCGACCGCCTCGGGACCGTCCGAGGGCCTCGCCGGCCGCCCGGGCGGCCGGCGAGCCGGGGCTCGGCCCGTGGGCGATGCTCGGCAAGACCTTCAAGGGACTGACCGACCGGACGCTCGTTTGGCAGACCGCCGAGTTGCTCGCCCGGGAGACCGGGCGGGACGCCCGGACGGTGCCGGTCCGGCCGGAACTGGTCGTCGAGGTCGCCTTCGACGGCCTCCGGCGCAGCCCCCGCCACCCCGCCGGGCTGGCCCTGCGGTTCGCCCGGGTGGTGCGCTACCGGCCGGACAAGAGCGCCGCCGAGGCCGACACGGTGGCCTCCGTAAGGGAGTTGGCCACCGCCGAAGGGCCCGTGAGGCCGTCCGCGCGGCCGGGTCCGCCGACCCGTCCGGCGAAGTACCGCGGGCTGAAACGCATAGCGCCACAATGGGGGTTCACACACAGGGGCCGAATCAGCCATTCTCGATCCGGCCACCGTACCCCTCCGTGAACGGACCAGCGATGGCTAGGTTGACCGTGACAACGAGAGGCGGCCGCCGGGCAGTCGGCGCCGCCCTGGCGAAAGGTGCCCGACATGCAGGTGAGCGTCGACCGGGACCGTTGCTGCAGCTCCGGCATGTGCGTGATGAACGCCCCCGCGGTCTTCGACCAGGACGACCGGGACAGTCTCGTGATGCTCCGTCAGACCGTCGTGCTGCCCGAGCAGTTCGACGACGTCAGACTCGCCTCCGAGCTCTGCCCGGGCCGGGCGATCACCGTCACCGGGGACGAGCCCGCGCGGACCGGGGCCTGACGGACCCCCGCCGCCGGCCCCGCAGGCCGCCGGGAACCTTCCCGGGCCCCGAACCCCACGAGAACACCCGCGACGTGAGGAGACCCCCGCCTTGACCACCGCACCCACCACCCCCGTCCTCCCACTGCCGGCCCGGCACTCCGGCGGCTGCCCCTTCGGCCCGCCGCCCGCGTACCCCGAGGCCGCCGCCACCGGGCCGGTGACCAGGGCCGAGCTGCCCGACGGCGACCTCTGCTGGCTGGTCACCGGCTTCGCCGAGGTCCGCACCGTGCTGTCCGACCGCCGGTTCAGTGCCGACATACGCCACCCGTCCTTCCCGCTGCTGGTCGCCGGCGCTCGCGAGCTGATCACCGACAATCCGGACTTCCTGCGGCTCGACGACCCCGAGCACGCCCGCCAGCGCCGCATGCTCACCGGGGAATTCCTGGTCAAGCGGGTGGAGGCGCTGCGCCCGGAGATCCAGCGGATCGTGGACGAGGCACTGGACCGGATGACCGCGGGCCGGACCACGGCCGACCTGGTCACCGACTTCGCGCTGCCGGTGCCCTCGCTGGTGATCTGCCTGCTGCTCGGCGTGCCGTACGAGGACCACGACCGCTTCCAGAACCTGAGCCGCACGATGCTCAGCCAGGAGAGCACCGTGGAGCAGCTCCGGGAGGCCCAGGAGGAAATCCTGCACTACCTGCGCGACCTGACGGCCCGCAAGCGCGCACAGCCGCAGGACGACGTCCTCAGCCGACTCGCGGCGCGGGACGACCTGACCCCGGACGACGCGGCCGCCATGAGCGTGCTGCTGCTGGTCGCCGGGCACGAGACGACCGCGAACATGATCGCGCTGTCGACCGCGCTGCTGCTGGAGCACCCCGAGCAGATCCCCGGCCTGGCCGACCCGGCCACCCTGCCGGGCGCGGTGGAGGAGCTGTTGCGGCTGCTGACCATCGTGCACACCGGCCTGCCCCGGGTGGCGCTGGAGGACGTGGAGCTGGGCGGCGTCACCGTCCGGGCCGGGGAGGGCGTGATGGCGATGCTCTCCACCGCCAACCGGGACGAGGCGGTGTTCGGCGGCGCCGGCCATCGGGCGACGGACGAGCTGGACCTGTACCGGGACGCCCGGCGGCAGCTGGCGTTCGGCTTCGGCGTGCACCAGTGCCTGGGCCAGCCGCTGGCCCGCGCCGAACTCCAGATCGCCCTGGAGACGCTGTTCCGCCGGCTGCCGGGGCTGCGGCTGGCCGGCGAGCGCGAGTTCCGTACCGAGTCGTTCATCTACGGGATGCGGTCACTGCCCGTGACCTGGTGAGCGGGGCCCGATGGAGAACTCTCACCGGGCACCCTCCGCGTGAGCCTTTGCGCAGGCGGGCGGCCTGACCGTCCGCCTTCTCCGGGATCGTGTGCCGGATGCCGCGCCTGCGCAGGTAGGCGCGGCACGGGCCGTTGCTGTAGGCCTTGTCGGCGGCCACGCTGTCGGGCGTCTTCCGGGGCCTGCCCGGCCCTGTCCGCGGGACACGGATCTTCTCCGGTACCGGCTCGAACTGCGTGCAGTCCGCCCGCTGCCCCGGCGTGACGACCAGGGACAGCGGGCGGCACCGGCCGTCCGCCCCTTTGAGGCCACCGCTGGGACCACAGCGCGGTCAGCGCGTCCAGTGCTTCACGATCCACTCCGAGCCCTCTCCCCAGTCGTCCACCCTCATGCCCGACGACGGCTCCCCGCCCGACGAGGGCCGCCCCGACCGCTGGTCGGGAAACGGGTCGTGCCGAGCGGCCCGACGCCGTACCGTGGTCCGGTCGACGATCTTGGGGCAGCGACCCCACGAGGACCAGAGGACGGGGCTGGACACCATGCAGCAGTACCAGGGCTGGGCCGACGAACGGTTCGGCGCCGTGGCGGACGTCTTCGCCCGCAACTTCGCCGAGTTCCCCGAACTCGGCGCCGCCGTCACGGTGTTCGCCTGCGGCCGCAAGGTCGTCGAATTGTGGGGCGGGACGGCCGACGAACGCACCGGCCGGGCCTGGACGCAGGACACCGTCGTCCCGGTCTTCTCCTGCGCCAAGGGCCCCGTGAGCATCAGCACCCACCTGCTCGCCCAGCAGGGCCTCCTCGACCTCGACGCGCCGATCGCCCGCTACTGGCCCGAGTTCGCCCGCCACGGCAAGCAGGACATCACCACCCGCATGATCCTCGGCCACCGCGCGGGCATCCCGGCCCTGGACGCGGCGCTCTCCTTCGAGGAGATCGCCGCCTGGGCTCCCGTCGTCCGCGCGATCGAGGAGCAGGAGCCGCTCTGGGAGCCCGGCACCGCCTACGAGTACCACGGCCACGTCCTGGGCTTCGCGGTCGGCGAGGTGATCCGCCGGATCACCGGGCTCACGCCGGGCGCGTTCCTCCGCAAGGAGATCGCCGAGCCGCTCGGCCTGCCGGCCTGGATCGGCCTGCCGGAGAGCGAACTCCCGCGCCTGGCCCGGCTGGTGGAGGCGGAGGGCCGCCGCCCGATGCCCGGCCCGGAGCACCTGCTGACCCGGATCGTGACGATGAACGGCGCCCTGGTCTTCCCCGGCCTGGACGTGCCGCACGGCTGGAACGACCCGGCCCTGCACGCGATCGAGCTGCCCGGCGCGGGCGCGGTCGCCTCCGCCACCGGGCTGGCGGGGCTGTACGCGGCGGCCGCGACCGGCCTGGACGGCGGCCCGCGCCTGCTCTCGCACGAGACCGTCACCGACGCGGTGCGCGAAGTCTCCTCCGGCGCGGGCTTCCTGGGCTTCGACATGGGCGCCCGCTGGGGTTCCGGCCTGCTGCTCGACTCCCCCGCCTTCCGCCCGCTGCTGGGCGAGCGCAGCTTCGGCAACGACGGCGCGGGCGGCCAGTTCGCCTTCGGGGACGACGAGTTCGGCGTCGGCTTCGGCTACGTCGCCAACCGGATGATCGGCCACGGCGACGCCCGCGCCAACCGGCTGATCGAGGCGGTGCGCGGGTGCCTGGGGTGACGGACTTCCTCGCGCGACTCACCGCGCTGGCGGCCACCGGCGGCCTGGACGGCCCGGACGGGCTGCGCTACAACGCCTCGCTGCCCGAACTCGCCGCCCACTACGGCGACCCCTGGGACGGCGGGCGGATCCACCGCGAGTCCCGCTGGCCGCACGGCTTCAGCTGGGGCGACGTGCAGACGGTGTTCTGCCGCTGCCGCCGGCTCCAGTCGCTGTCCCTGCCCGTGTGGCACGGCGAACTCGAACTCCCGCTGGCCGGCGGCGGGTTGCTGACGCTCGACACGCACGTCACCGAGTCGGCCCTGATCGCCGCGCTGACCGCCGCCGGCTGCCGCTGGGAGACCGTGACGTACGAGAACGTCCCCGACCAGCGCACCCTGGAGGTGGCGGTGGCCGAGGAGGTCCGGGTGGCGTTCGTCCTCACCGACCGCGACGGTCACCAGGCCCGCGACGGCCACGCGGACCGCGAGGGCGGTGACGCGCCGCCGCCCGAGGACTGGCTGCTGAACAAAGCCCTGCTGTGGGGCTACGACCACACCGACTGCCCCGAGCCGGACCGCACCCTCCCGGACGACGGCTGGGGCGCCTCGCCCAACTGACGCGTACGGCCGGCCCGTTGCGCTCGACCTGTTGCACTCGGCCCGCTGCGCCCCCGCGCGCAACGGGCCGGGCGCGCCCCCGAAGTGGGCGCACCCCCGGAGCGGGGGCTCACGCCAGGGCGCGCGGCAGCACCACCCGCACCCACTCCTCCGGCTGCGACAGGTGCGGTGCGTGGCCGGCACCGGGGTACAGGTGCCGTTCCACCTTCGCCAGGGTGAGGTCGATGATGTCCAGCACCTCGCCGTACATCGGCGGGCTGTTGTCACTCTGCGTGAGCAGGGCCGGTTCCGTGAAGCGGGCCAGCGCGGTCAGGTCGAGGTCCAGGGCGTCCGGGTCCCGCAGCTCGTCCAGGTAGGTCGGCGCGTTGCGCACGTACGTGTGCCGCACCGGCGCGGGCAGCTGCGCCCAGGCCCCCGGCCCGAAGGTGACCGTCTCCACGAACAGCTCCGCCGCCGCGGCCGACTCTGCCTGCTCCAGCAGCTCCCGGACGGCGGTGATCCGGTCGGCGAGCGCGGTGGCGACCGGCCGCAGCTCGGGGTCGGCGAGCAGGATGCCGGCGCCGGGCGGCTCGTGCACGGCGATCCCCCGCAGCAGGTCGGGCCGGGCGGCGGCGAGCCGCAGCGTGATCAGCGAACCGTACGAGTTCCCGCAGACGAACGCCGGCGCGAGTCCGAGCCCCTCGATCAGCCCGGCCAGGTCGGCCGCGTCCTCGTAGACCGAACCCTGGGTGAGCGGGTCCTCACTGCGGCTGTGGCCCCGCCGGTCGTAGGCGACGACGGTGGTCGACTCGGCCAGGCCCGGCATCACGCGCGCCCAGCTGTCGGCGTCGCTCCACGAGCCGTGCACCAGGACGACGCCGGGCCCCTCGCCACGGGCCTCGTAGTGCAGCGACACCCCGTTCACCCTGATCTCGGCCATCACGAGCCTCCCGATCTCGGCGGTGCTCCCCCACCAGCCTGACACAGCCGCTCGGGGCGGCACCCCCGGGCCGAGTCCGTCACCGAGCGTGACGAACAGCGGGCGGCCAAGGGCTCCGGAAGGGCTCGGCTCAGACCCCGGACCGGCTCAGCCCATGCCCCGGGCCGGCGGCTCGTCCCGCGTGCCGTCCTCCGCCACCACCGTGAACCGGCCGGGCCCGGAGACCGACAGGTCCACCGGGTGGACGGACTTCGAGTCGTTGACGTCCAGTTCACTGCTCTTCCGCCCGGTCGCGGCGTCGACCCGGGTCAGCTTGTCCCGGGTCAGCGCCCACACCGACGCGCCGTCCACCAGCAGCCCCGTCACCTGGTCGTCCAGCCCGGCCGTCCAGCGCTTCCCGCCGTCGGCGAGCGAGTAGGCGACCAGGCGCCCGGTGGCGATGCGGCTGGGGTTCTTCCCCCCGCTGATCCGGACGTCGTCCGGCTTCTCGCCGGGGACGATCAGCTGGTCGCCGACGACCACCCCGCCGAACAGCGGACGGGCGGCGAACGCGTCGTAGGCGTGGGCACCGCCCAGCATGACGTCGAGGTCGTACTCGTCCCCCGCGACCGGGATCGACGCCCGCTGCCGCCCCGCCCCGTCGAAGCTGAGAACGGCGTGCGTCCCGCGCTCGCCCTGCGCGTCGACCCAGACCGCGAGGGGCTCGGTGGAGACCACCGCGACGTCCTTCAGCCCGCCCGTGACCGGCAGGGCGACCCGGGTCCGCTCCTGCCCGTCCGCCGGGGCCAGCGACCGCAGCACCGGCGCGGCGTCGCCGCACTGCGCGACCGTCACCACCTCCGCCGCCCCGCCCGCCACCTGCAACGGCGCGCAGCCGGCGTCCGCGTCGCCGCGCCAGGAAGCGCGCCCGTCGGCCAGATGCACCGCGCGCCAGCCGGTCCGCTCCTGGAGGACGGCCTCGTCCCCGGCGACGGCGAGCAGATCGGGCGCCGCCGTGTCCCCGACGCGGCCGGGCGCGTCCGCCGCGGCGGTCCAGGCGGCCGTGCCGTTGGCGAGGTTGAGCGCAGTCACCGCCGCGCACGGCCGGTCGTGCGGGGAGTGGCCGAGCAGTCCGAGGCCGTGGCCCGTCCCGCGGCTCATGGCGCAGACGGAGTCCTCGCCCGGCGGCGTCCACCGCCACGCGACCTGCCCGGTGGCGCCGCGGTAGGCCACCACCTGGTCGGGCCGGACCCGCACCACCACGTCCCCGCTGGTCCAGCTGCCGACGGCGCGGATCGACGACGGCCGGTCCAGCGGCGCCTCCCAGGCGTCGTTGAGGCCGGTCCCGGCGAAGGAGACGAACACGGCGAGCCCGAACAGGATCCCGACGGCGACCGCGGGGAAGCCGCGCCGGGGGTGGAGCAGCGCCCACAGCAGGCCGGCCCCGCAGGGCATCAGGCCGAGGATGCTGACGATGCCCATGAAGTCGAGGCTCTCGCCGCCGTACCCCTGGGACGGCCCGATCAGCACGGCCAGGCCCATGCTCGCGAACATGGCCCCCAGCACCCCGCCGGAGACCACCATCCAGGCCTCCTTGTCCATCGCGAACCCGCCCCTGGCGAGGCGGACGGACCTGCGGGCCCACCCGGCCCCGGCGGCACTGTCCACGGGCCCCTCGGCCATGTCGGTCACTCCCCCGTCAAGCGCCGCCCACCGCATGAGCGACGATCATCGGATGATCGCAGAGCCTCGCTGGATCCTGAACAAAGACAACGGAAAACTCCCGGCCCCACCGACGGACGGTAGGTTGGCCCGGGGGCCGGGGCGCGGCACCGGGGCACGAAAGGGGCGGGGATGCAGCCGGGCGACGTACTCGACGGGCGGTACGAGCTGGTCGAGCAGATCGGCGAGGGCGCCTTCGGCGCGGTCTGGAAGGCCCGCGACGCGCGGATCCAACGGCTCGTCGCCGTCAAGGTGATGCTCCCGGGCAGCAACAACACCCCCAAGGACGCGGCCCGGTTCGTCCGCGAGGTGGCCACCGCCGGCGCGCTCAACCACCCGTCCATCGTCACCGTGCACGACTTCGGCCAACACGACGAGGCCGGCCGGCCGTTCTACTTCCTGGTCATGGAACTGCTCGACGGCGCCCCCCTCAGCCGCCACCTCGGCGATGGGCCGCTGCCCCTGCGCCAGGCCCTCACCTGGGCCGTCCAGATCTCCCAGGCCCTCGCCACCGCCCACCGGGCCGGCGTCGTCCACCGGGACGTCAAACCCGCCAACGTGATGATCCAGTCCTCCGGCGAAGTCAAGGTCGTCGACTTCGGCATCGCCCGGGTCGGCACCGCCGACGACGGCATCACCAGCACCAACGTCATCGTCGGCACCCCCGCCTACATGGCCCCCGAACGCTTCGACAGCCGCGGCCTCGACGCCCGCTCCGACCTCTACGCCTTCGGCTGCCTCCTGTACGAACTCCTCACCGGCCGCACGCCGTTCCGCGGCACCCTCTACGAACTCATCCGCCAGCACGGCGAGGTCCACCCCGCCGCCCCCGGCACCCTGCGACCCGGCCTGCCCGCCGACGTCGACACCCTCGTCCTCGAACTGCTCGCCAAGGACCCCGACCGGCGGCCGCCGCACGCCGACCAGGTCGCCGAACGCCTGCTCCACCTCGCCGAGCAGGCCGAACAGCCCCCGGCCGGCTACCACGCCACCGTCCGGGACGTCCCCGCCGCCGAGGAGGACCCGTACGTCCTCGCCCGCCGACGGGAGGCGGACGCGCTGTTCCAGCACACCCGCGACCAGGCCGCCCAGGTCGCGCTGCAGTTCGAAACCAGCATCGCCCAGCGGCGCCGCCAGCTCGACCAGGACCTCGCCGACCAGCGGGCCCACGCCGAGGCCCGGGCGCAACAGATCGTCACCGACGCCCAGCAACGCGGCGAGGAGCTCGAACGGGAGGCCGCCGCCCGGGCGGCCGCCAGCCTCAAGCAGCTCACCGAGGCCGAACAGCGCACCGACCTGCTGCGCCGGCAGACCGACAAACTGCGCAACGACGCCGAGAGCCTGCGCCGCACGGTCGACAACGCCCGCCGCCAGGCCTCCGACTTCCTCGCCGACGCGGCCGCCAAGGCCGGCCTCGGCCCGGCCACCGAACCCCGCCGCTCGATCGCCCCGCCGGCCGGCACGCAAACCGGCTCCCAGAGCGGCGCGCAGACCGGCTCGCAGCGCCGGAAGCTCCCGAGCATGCAGGACCTGCTCTCCGGCCGGAGCCGCTCCACCGGCGGCGGAGACCAGCCGGGCCGCCCCTCCTGACCTCGCCCCGACGCCCCGCCCCAACGCCTCGTACCCGGAGGCGAGTCGGCCCGCCAGGCCCAGTCCACGCGGGCCCCGCCCCCGCGCCACCGGCTGGGCCCTGCGGCCCCTGCTCACGCACCGCGACCCGCCCACGGAACCGTAGAATCCGCAGGTAGACACCAGGGAAGGATTTCGCGTGTTCCAGGCGCAGCGGCCGCGCACCGCACAACTGACCCCACGACTCGGCGACGACGGGACGGGGCGGGTCGAAGCCGTCGCCCTGCTGCTGCCCGGCGGGTTCCTGCGCAGCCGGCGCGGACCGCTGAAGGTCGCCGAACTGGGCCTGCGCCGCCTCACCGCCGAACTCGCCGACCGCGGCCGCCCGCACGGCCTCGCCGTCCACCTGCTGCGCTACCGCTACAGCGGCTGGAACGGCACCGACGCCGACACCGCCGTCGACACCCGCTGGGCCCTCGACGAACTCGCCCGCCGCTACGGCGACGTACCCGTCGTCCTCATCGGCAACTCCCTCGGCGGGCGCGCCGCCTTCTGGTGCGCCGGGCACCCGAACGTCGTCGGCGTCGCCGGCATCGCGCCCTGGCTGCCCAGCGGCGACCCCGTCGACCACCTCGCCGGCCGGCGCGTCCTGATCGTCCACGGCACCGGCGACCACAGCGCCGCCAACGCCAACCAGTCCCTCGAATACGCCCTGCGGGCCCGCCCGGTCGTCCCCGACCTCGCCCGCTACGAAGCCCCCGGCGCCAACCACTACCTCATCCGGCAGACCGCCGACATCAGCGCCCTCACCACGGACTTCACCCTCGACACCCTCAAGGCCGAACCGGCCCCGCTCGCCTCCGGCACCGTCTGCACCCGCCTGCCCACCCGGCGCGCCTAGGTCCGCCCGGGAACTGTCGACCAGCGAGACCCGACCAGCGGCACGAAATCGGGTTGGCGGTCGACCGCCCGCCTTGCCTATGGTCGGGGGATGACCACTCGAACCTTCCGCATCATGGTGCGCGGCGTCTTCGACGGCCTGAGCGCCGAGCAGCACGCCGAACTCCTCGCCCGCGCGCCCGAACACGACGTGCTGCGCGCGGCCTTCACCCGCGAGGGACACCTCAGCTACGACCTCGGCGCGCGGGCCGCCTTCACCTTCCGCTTCCTCGACTCGGGCGAGGCGGAGGAGGACATCCTGGCGGCCGCCGAGCGGGCCGAGCAGGCGGCGCGGGCCTGGCTGGCCGAGCGCGGCTACGGCTACAAGAACCTGCGCTCCCAGGCCGAGGACCTCTCGCAGGCACCGCTCGGCAAGCGGCAGCGCCGCGCCGCCAACGCCGGCTAGCCCCCTCCCCCTCCCGCTACCTCCTTGACGGCTCACCGCACCGGTATGCTTGAGTAGTCAAGGAGGTAGCAATGACAGACCCGCACGCCAACCCGCACACGAACCCACCGGCCGACCCGCAGGCCAACCCTCAGACCGACCCGCACCCGGGCACCCGGCCCGACCCGCTGGACACCGCCCTGCGGCTGGTCCGCGCCCAGGCCGCCGTGGCCAAGCGCTTCGACGCGGGCCTCAGCCGCCTGCACGGCGTGAGCCTGTCCGACTTCACCCTGCTGCTCCACCTCGGTCACGCCCCCGGCGGCCGGATGCGCCGGGTCGACCTCGCCGAGGCCCTCGGCGTCACCGCCTCGGGCGTCACCCGCGGACTGGCGCCGCTGGAGCGGATCGGCCTGGTGAGCCGGGAGGCGGCGGCCCGCGACGCCCGGGTCGCCTACGCGGCCCTGACGCCGACCGGCCGCGAACGACTCGCCGAGATGCTGTACACGGCCCGGAAGGTCGCGGCCGAGCTCTTCGCCGCCGACCAGTGGAGCCCCGACGACCTCGACCGCCTCGCCGTCCTGCTCACCCGCCTCGGCGGTACCGCCCCCGACCAGCGGCCGGGGGCGGCCACAGCCCGCGACTAACGGACCAACGGACTGCTGGACTGCCGAACTACGAAACTGCTAGATCCCGAACGGCGCCGCGTACCGCACCGTCCCGGACGGCAACGGGTGCCGCTCTCCGGGTCCAGGGCGAGGGCCATCAGCGCCTCGCCCCGGCCCGGCGCCTAGGCTGAGCCCTGCACCCCGGCACCGCCGCACCACCGCGAAGGGCAGCAACCCCATGACCCACACCCCCGGGCAGCAGCCCGGCCAGGAGCCCGCCCCCGACCTGACCGTCGACGGCACCGGCCTGCTCTGCGTCCAACTGCTGCTGCGCCTGCGCGCCCGGATCGCCGACCTGCCGGCCGGCGCGGTGGTGCACATCCACACCACCGACCCCGCCGCCCCCCTCGACCTTCCCGCCTGGTGCCACCTGACCGGCCACGACTACCTCGGCCCCGTCCCGCACCCGGCCACCGACCGCGAGGTGTACGCCCTGCGCCTCACCGCCGCAGCCCGCCCGACCCGCGCCGACCGCCCCTGGCACCCCGCGCCGGACCCGGCCACCGACTGACCACCCCCGGCCCGAAATCCCCACGCGCCCCCGCCGGCCGCCCCGCCCGGCTCCCTTCGGCGGTCCGGTGTGCCACGATGGGGAGAGCCGAACGGCCAAGCCTCACAAGGAGGTTGACCACCATGGATCCGATCCTCAGCTGCCACTGGCACGACCAGGACGGCGAGTGGGCACTGTCCGTCAGCCGCAACGGCGGCGGCTGGGAGCTGCTCGCCGCCGCGCCCCGCTGGTCCGAGTCGCTCCCGTTCGCCGGGCCGGAGGACGTCCGCCGGCTCGCCCAGGCGCTGCTGGACCTGCCGTCCGATCCGGAGCCGTACGAGTTCGAATGGCGGCTCTCCCGGACGGAGTTCGAGCGCACCGAGAACGAGCGCACCCACTTCGCGACGCTCGCCGTCGGGCTGGACCCCACCGACGGCCACCGCCCCTACCTCGCCTACCAGTCGTACTACCACCGGGGGCAGGCGAGCGGGCTCGGCCTGGAGGTGATCTGCGAGGACCCCCCGGTCGACCGCCTCCGCGCCCAGGCCCACGCCCTCCTCACCGACCTCCCCGGCCCCCCGCCCGCCCGGCCGCAGCCCCCCTCACCCGGCTGAGCGCACCGCTCTCCCCAGTCCCCCCACCAGGTCACGGGATCACGGGATCAGCGGATCACGCCGTCCGCCGCAGCAGCGCCAGGTACATCGCGTCCGTCCCGTGCAGGTGCGGCCAGAGCTGCACGTCCGGCCCGTCCCCGAGCGCGGGGACGCCGGGCAGCAGCGGGCGCGCGTCGATCCACTCGACCCGGCCGCCCTCGGCCCGCAGCACGTCGTCCACGACGGCCCGGGTCTCCGCGAGGTGCGGCGAGCAGGTCGCGTACCCGACCACCCCGCCGACCCGGGTGGCGTCGATCGCCGAGCGCAGCAGGTCCCGCTGGAGCGGGCCGAAGGCCGCGACGTCGGCGGGGCGGCGGCGCCAGCGCGCCTCGGGGCGGCGGCGCAGGGCGCCCAGGCCGGAGCACGGCACGTCGACCAGCACCCGGTCGAAGCCGCCGGAGCGCCAGGCCGGGCGGGTGCCGTCCGCGGTGATCACCGTGTACGGGCCGGGGTTGCCCTCCAGCGCCCGGGCGACCAGCCGCGCGCGGTGCGGCTGCTTCTCGCTCGCGACCAGCCCGGCGCCGCGTTCGGCGGCCAGCGCCGCGAGCAGCGCGGCCTTGCCGCCGGGGCCGGCGCAGCCGTCCAGCCAGAGCCGGTCCGGGCCGTCCAGCGGGGCGTTGGCCAGGGCGAGGGCGACCAGCTGGCTGCCTTCGTCCTGGACGCCCGCCCGGTTGTCCCGGACGGCCTCCAACGAGCCCGGGTCGCCGCCTTCGGCGAGCCGCAGCGCGAACGGGGACCAGCGGCCGGGCTCGGCCTCGGGCAGCGCGTCGGCGAGTTCGCCGACGTCGACCCGGCCGGGGCGGGCGACGAGGGTCACCTCGGGCCGCTCGTTGTCGGCACGCAGCAGGTCCTCCAGGGCGCTGCGCCCGGAAGCGTCGGGCTGCCAGCGGCCGAGCGAGTCCCAGAGCGCGGAGACGACCCAGCGCGGGTGCGAGTGGACGACGGCGAGGTGGTCCTCGGCGTCCTTCTCGTACGGCGGGGCGACCTTCTCGATCCAGGCGTCCAGGTCGTGGGCGCTGATCCGGCGCAGGACGGCGTTGACGAACTTGGCCTTGCCGTCGCCGAGCACCACCCGGGCCAGCTCGACGGTGGCCGAGACCGCCGCGTGGCTGGGGATGCGGGTGGTGAGCAGCTGGTGGGCGCCGAGCGAGAGCACGTCCAGGACCGGCGGGTCGACCTTGCTGAGCGGCCGGTCGATGCAGGCGGCGATGATCGCGTCGTAGGTGCCCTGCAAGCGCAGGGTGCCGTAGACGAGCTCGGTGGCGAGGGCGGCGTCGCGCCGGTCCATGCCCTTCTGCTCGGCTTCGCGGAGCAGCGACGGCAGGATCAGGTTGGCGTACGCGTCGCGCTCGTCGACGGCGCGCAGCGCGCGGAACGCGACGATCCGGGCCGGGTCCTTCTTCGGGCGGCGGTGCGGGCGGGGGGCGCGCTGGGCGCTGGGGGTGGTCACAGGGTGCCTCAAGGTGCTGCGGTGGTTATCGGTGGCTATCAGACGATTATCAGTGGTTATCAGACGAACAGTAACGCTAAACCTGAGCCTCAGCCCTCGGAGCCGAAGCGCTCCCCGGACTCCAGCCGCGCCCCGCGCGCCCAGTCCGCCGCCCGCATCTCCTTCTTCCCCTGCGGCCGGACCTCCCCGAGTTCGACCTCGTGGCTGCCCGTCCCGACCCGCACGCTGTTCTTGCCGACCACGGCCAGCTCCCCGGGCGCCAGGGCGGACGAGTCGGTCAGCAGCTTCACCGGCCCGGTGATCTTCAGCCGCTCGCCGCGGAACTCCGTCCAGGCGCCGGGCGCCGGGGCGCAGCCGCGCACCACACGGTCGATCCGCAGGGCGGGGTGGCTCCACTCGATGCGCGCGTCCTCGACGGTGATCTTCGGGGCGAGCGTGACGCCCTCGGCCGGCTGCGGGAGGGCGTGCAGGGAGCCGTCCTCGATGCCGTCCATGGTGGCGGTGAGCAGTCGCGCGCCGGACACCGAGAGGCGGGTGAGCAGTTCGCCGCTGGTGTCGGTCGGGCGGATCTCCTCGGTGATCACGCCGTAGACCGGACCGGAGTCCAGGCCCTGCTCGATCAGGAAGGTGGCCGCGCCGGTGACCTCGTCGCCGGCCAGCACCGCGTGCTGGACGGGGGCCGCGCCGCGCCAGGCGGGCAGCAGCGAGAAGTGCAGGTTGACCCAGCCGCGCTTGGGGATCTCCAGCGTGCCGGGACGCAGCAGCGCGCCGTAGGCGACCACCGGGCAGCAGTCGGGGGCGAGTTCGGTGAGCCGGGCGACGAACTCCGGGTCGCTGGGCTTCGCCGGCTTGAGGACCTCGATCCCGGCCTCCTCGGCGCGCTGGGCGACGGGGCTGGCGACCAGCTTGCGCCCTCGCCCGGCGGGGGCGTCGGGGCGGGTGACCACCGCGACGACCTCGTGCCGGTCGGAGGCGAGCAGGGCGTCCAGGGCGGGAACGGCGACCTCGGGGGTGCCGGCGAAGACGAGACGCATCAAGTGCCTTTCTGCAAGAAGACGTTGGAGATCAGAGGGTTCGGCGCCAGAGGGTTCGGCGCCAGAGGGTTCAGCGCGCGGCGCCGAACGTGCTGTGCGGGGAGACCTTGACGACCGGCGCGGGCGCGCCGCCCCAGTCGGTGTCGCGGATCGCCTTCAGCGCGGCCTTGCGCTGCTCGCGGTCGAGCCGGTCGATGAAGATGATGCCGTCGAGGTGGTCGGTCTCGTGCTGGATGCAACGGGCGAGCAGCCGGGTGCCCTCCAGGGTGACCGGATCGCCGTACATGGTGAAGCCCTTGGCGACCACGCCGTAGGCGCGCTTGGTGTCGTAGCGCAGGCCGGGCAGCGAGAGGCAGCCCTCGGGGCCGTCCTGCTCCTCCTCGGTCAGCGACAGGTCCGGGTTGATCAGGTGCCCGGTGACACCGTCCACGTGATAGGTGAACACCCGCAGGGAGACGCCGAGTTGGGGCGCGGCGAGGCCTGCACCAGGGGCGTTGAGCATGGTTTCGGTGAGGTCGCCGACCAGGGTGCGCAGTTCCTTGTCGAACGTGGTCACCGGCTGGGCGGTGGCCCGCAGGACGGGGTCTCCGAAGAGCCGGATCGGCTGGATCGCCATGGGGTACGGGCTCCTGTCCGTCGAGGGTGCGGGGTTGCGGGCAACTACGGGTTCCCGGCAAGTCTATGCAACGCACCCGGCCCGCCGCCCATGCCCTCGCACCGCCCCTCGCACCACCCTTCGCGCGGCCCCGAACGCCCCTCCCCCACCCCGGCACCGGCTTCTGGCATATCCCGAGTCTGCCCGGCGGCGTTACCCCGGCCCCCGCTTCGGCGTTGGTCAAGTGAGATTGACCGGGGCCGGGCGCACGGGACACCGCGCCCCGGCCGAGCTGAACCGTACGGAAGGTGGCACGTAGGCCATGGCCGAGCAGATCAACCACGACGCCCGGGCGCGGGCAAGCCTGCACCTGCTGGTGCGGGACATCGAGCGGGTGAGGCGGCAGGTCGACGCGCTGCGGACGCTCACCGCCCAGTTGGGCAACGTCTACCGTCCGCGCCGGCCCAGCACGTCGGCCGGCTTCGTGGTGTACGGACGGGCGCCCGCGCCGACCGTGCGCCTGGCGCAGGAGCTGAGGGAGAGCGTGGAGACCCTGGTCGCGGCGGCGGTCGAGTTCGACCGGGCGCTGGGCTTCTCCTGGGACTCGGTGGGCTCGGCCCTCGGGGTCACCAAGCAGGCCGTGCACCGCCGGTACGGGATGCGCCGCCCGACCAGCGAACTCCTCGCCGCCAGCGGTGCCGTCCCGGGCCAGGGCCGCCCGGACCGCTCGGAGGAGCTGCCCGCCGTGCCGTCCGGCGGCCTGGCGGCGACCGTCCCGGCGGCCCGCCAGGGCGGCCTGGACCGCAGCAGCCTCGACCGCAACGCCCTGGAGCGCAACGCCCTGGAGCGCGGCAACCTCGAACGCGGCAACCTCGACCGCACCGCCCCGGAGCGCGGCCCCCTCGACCGCCCCCCGGCCGACCGCACCACCCCCGAGCGCACCCCGATCGACCGCACCCCGATCGACCGCACCGGCATCCCGCTGCGCGGCTGACGCCGCCGTCCGACCAGCGCCATCCGGGGCGGGGTGGCCACTCACCCCGCCCCCGCCGGCCTCACCCGATGTCGGTCGGATCCACCCGCACCCGGACCGCCTCCGGCGTCCGCAGCGCGATCCGCGCGATCTGCGCCGCCTTGAGGGCCGCCGCCAGCGCCGCCCCCTGCCCTGGCGGCACCCGCAGCAGCGCGCGCTCCTGTTCCTCCCCGCGCAGGGCCGGGGCCGGTACCGGCCCGAGCACGTCCGCCTCCGAGGGCAGCCGGATCAGCCCCAGCAGGTCGGCCACGGCCGCCGGGCTGCCGCTGACCGACGCCATCCGCGAAACCGGCGGGAAGTGCAGCTGCGCCCGCTCGTCGCGTTCCAGCCCGGCGTGGCCCAGCGGGTCCCAGCGGACCAGGGCCTGCACCGGCCGCGCCGACGGCTCGGCGACCACGACCACCGAGCCGCCCTCCTCGGCGGACCGAACCAGCGCGGCGGCCGCCAGCCAGAGCCGCAGCGTCTCCTCCCCGGCCCGCAGGTCGGGCCGGCCGAGCAGCGCCCAGCCGTCCAGCAGCAGCGCGGCCCCGTACCCGGTGCCACCGTCCACCACCGGCTCCGCACCGGGCGTGGAGATCACCAGCGACGGCTCGTCCGGGACGGTGGCCAGCACCGCGTCCCGTCCGGAGGTGCGCACCGGGATCCGCGGGAACGCCTTGCCCAGTTCCTCCGCCGTGCGCCGGGCGCCGACCACTTGGGCGCGCAGCCGGAACGAGCCGCACTCGGGGCAGTGCCAGTCCGTCTCCGCCTCCCCGCACCAGCCGCAGTTCAGCGCGGCGTCGGCCGCGGGCGCCTCCAGCGGGCCCTCGCACCGCCGGCACCGGGCGGGGGTGCGGCAGCGCGCGCAGGACAGCCGGGGCACGTAGCCGCGCCGGGGCACCTGGATGAGCACCGGGTGTCCGGCGGCCAGTGACTCCCGGGCGGCCTCCCAGGCCACCGAGGGCAGCCGGGCGGACTGGGCGGCGCCGTCGCGGTGCTGGTCCTGGTCGGTGACGGTCCGCACCCGCGGCGCGATCCGGCGCACGGTCTCCCGGTCGGCGGTCAGCGGGCGGGCCCACCCGGTGCTGACCAGCTGCGCGCCCTCCACCGTGACGGCGTGGCCGCCGAGCAGCACGGCCGCGCCCTCTTCGGCGGCGCGCAGCAGCGCGACCTCGCGCACGTGCGGGTGCGGGGCGCGCGGGTCGCTGTGGCTGTTGTCGCCGTCGGACCAGACGACGACCAGCCCGAGGTCGCGCACCGGCGCGAACATGGTGGCGCGGGTGCCGATCACGGCGTGCACCGAGCCGCGGCTCACCGCCAGCCAGCGCCGGTAGCGCTCGCGCGGGCCGAGGTCGGCCTCCAGGGCCACGTGCCGGCCCGCGCCGAGCAGTTCGGTGAGCGCCTGGTCGACCCGGGCCACCGACCGCCCCTCGGGCAGCACGACGAGCGCGCCGCGCCCGCCCGCCAGCGTGGCGGCGACGGCGCGCGCGATCTCGTACGGCCAGCCGGGGCCGGGCAGCGCCGCCCAGACGGCGCGCGGCGCGCCGCCGTCGGCCAGCGCGGCGAGGAAGTCGGGCCCGGCCGGGTAGCGCTGCCAGCCCCCGGGGGCGGGGGCCGGGGGGCGCGGGAGCGCCGGCGGCGAGGGCTCGGCCTCGGCCTTGGCGTGCCGGGGCGGGACGGCCAGTTGGAGGACGTCGGCGAGGGTGCCGGCGTAGCGGTCGGCGACGGTCCGGCAGAGCCGGAGCAGCTGGGGGGTGAGCACGGGCTCGGGTGAGAGCACCTGGGCGAGCGGGGCGAGCGGGCCGGGGAAGTCGCTCTTCTCCAGCCGGGCGACGATGAATCCGTCGTGCAGTTCCCCGCCCTCGCGCTGGCCCTTCACCACGCGCGCGCCGAAGCGCACCCGCACCCGGGCGCCCGGGCGGGCCTCCTCGGCCATCGCGGCCGGCACCTCGTAGTCGAAGAACTTGTCGATGGTGAGCACGCCCTTGTCCACCACGACCCGGGCCACCGGCAGGTGCTCGGCCCGCTTGGCGCCGCGCCACGTCCGGGGCTTGGCCCGCTTGACCGTCTCCCGGATGAACGCCAGCTGCTCCGGCTCGGCCCCGTTCTCCGTGTTCTCCGTCTCCCCTGTGCTGCTCATCGCTCCCAGTACTACCAGGTCACACCGACAGAACGCACAGAAGCGGCGCCCACCCCGCCCGGGGGTAGGCGCCGCTTCCGGACGATCAGGCCGTTCAGTCCTTCACGGCCGCCTTCAGCTGCTCCACCCGGTCGGTGCGCTCCCAGGTGAAGTCGGGCAGCTCACGGCCGAAGTGGCCGTACGCCGCGGTCTGGGAGTAGATCGGGCGCAGCAGGTCCAGGTCGCGGATGATCGCGGCCGGGCGCAGGTCGAAGACGTCGGTGACGGCCTTCTGGATGGACAGCACCGGCACGGTCTCGGTGCCGAAGGTCTCGACGAACAGGCCCACGGGCTCGGCCTTGCCGATCGCGTACGCGACCTGCACCTCGGCGCGGCGGGCGAGGCCGGCGGCGACGATGTTCTTCGCCACCCAGCGCATCGCGTACGCGGCCGAGCGGTCGACCTTGGACGGGTCCTTGCCGGAGAAGGCGCCGCCACCGTGGCGGGCCATGCCGCCGTAGGTGTCGATGATGATCTTGCGGCCGGTGAGGCCGGCGTCGCCCATCGGGCCGCCGATCTCGAAGCGGCCGGTCGGGTTCACCAGCAGGCGGTAGCCCTCGGTGACCAGCTTGATGCCCTGGTCGGCGAGCGCCTTCAGCTCGGGCTCGACCACGAACTCGCGGATGTCGGGGGTGAGCAGCGACTCCAGGTCGATGTCACTGGCGTGCTGGGTGGAGACCACCACGGTGTCGAGGCGGACGGCCTTGTCGCCGTCGTACTCGATGGTGACCTGGGTCTTGCCGTCGGGGCGCAGGTACGGGATGGTCCCGTTCTTGCGGACCTCGGTCAGGCGGCGCGAGAGGCGGTGCGCGATGGTGATCGGCAGCGGCATCAGCTCGGGCGTCTCGTCGGACGCGTAGCCGAACATCAGGCCCTGGTCGCCGGCGCCCTGCTTGTCCAGGTCGTCCTCGTCGCCCTCGACCCGAGCCTCGTACGCGGTGTCGACGCCCTGAGCGATGTCGGGCGACTGCGCGCCGATGGACACCGACACGCCGCAGGAGGCGCCGTCGAAGCCCTTCTTGGAGCTGTCGTAGCCGATCTCCAGGATCTTGTCCCGGACGAGCTGGGCGATCGGCGCGTACGCCTTGGTGGTCACCTCGCCGGCCACGTGCACCTGGCCGGTGGTGATGAGCGTCTCCACGGCGACCCGGGAGGTCGGGTCCTCTCGCAGGAGAGCGTCAAGGATGGTGTCGCTGATCTGGTCAGCGATCTTGTCGGGGTGTCCCTCGGTGACGGACTCCGAGGTGAACAGGCGGCGAGACACAGCGCTCCCTGGGGTTGCAGCGGCTGCTGACTGAAGGCCCCCGGCGAACCGAGGACATCCGGAAAGACTTGATTCCTGGAGTCTAACGGGATGCCTCCGCCGAACGTCACCCGCTTCCGGAAATCTCGACCGATCTCCAGCAGGGCTTGATCAGTCGCCGACCGTTTCCAGCCGCTTGACGACCAGGTCCCAGACCACGTCCGCCAACGCCTCCTTCGGACCCACCGGAACGGCCGTCTCACTGCCGTCCGAGCCCAGCACCACGGCCTCGTTGACGTCCGTCCCGAAGGCCTTGCCGTTGCCCACCTCGTTGACGACCAGCAGGTCGCAGCCCTTGCGGGCGAGCTTGGCGCGGCCGTTGGCGAGCACGTCGTCGGTCTCCGCCGCGAAACCCACCACGAGTTGGCCCGAACGGGCGCGGTGCGCCGCCAGCTCGGCCAGGACGTCGGGGTTGCGGACGAGGGCGACCGGCGCCGGCTCGACGCCCTCGACCTTCTTGATCTTGCCGCTGGCGTACTCGGCGGGCCGGAAGTCCGCCACGGCCGCGGCCATGACCACGGCGTCGGCCGACGCCGCCGCCTTCAGGGCCTCCTCGCGCAGCTCCAGCGCGGTCGAGACGTGCACCACGTCGACCCCGGCCGGGTCGGCGAGCTCCGCGTTGGCCGAGACCAACGTCACGCGCGCCCCACGGGCCGCGGCCGTCACGGCCAGCGCGTAGCCCTGCTTGCCGGAGGAGCGGTTGCCCAGGAACCGCACCGGGTCCAGCGGCTCGCGGGTGCCGCCGGCCGAGACCACCACGTGCCGGCCCGCCAGGTCGGTCGGGGCGGCCCCGCCCCGGCGCAGCACGGCCCGGCAGGCGTCGAAGATCGCGGACGGCTCGGGCAGCCGCCCCTTGCCGGTGTCCTTGCCGGTGAGCCGCCCGACGGCCGGCTCCAGCACGATCACGCCGCGGCGGCGCAGCGTGGCGACGTTGTCCCGGGTGGCGGGGTGCTCCCACATCTCGGTGTGCATGGCGGGCGCCAGGACGACCGGACAGCGGGCGGTGAGCAGGGTGTTGGTGAGCAGGTCGTCGGCGAGGCCGTGGGCGGCCTTGGCGATCAGGTCGGCGGTGGCGGGGGCGACCACGACCAGGTCGGCCTGCTGGCCGATCCGCACGTGCGGCACCTCGTGCACGCGCTCCCAGGTCTCGGTGGCGGCCGGGCGGCCGGAGAGCGCGGCCCAGGTGGCCTCGCCGACGAAGTGCAGCGCGGCCTCGGTGGGCACCACGGTGACCTGGTGGCCGGACTCGGTGAACCGGCGGAGCAGCTCGCACGCCTTGTAGGCGGCGATGCCGCCGCTGACGCCGAGGGCGACGCGCGGCGCGTCCGCCGGCCCGCTCCGGTCCGAAGTCGCGCTCATACTCCCGCTCTCCTCCACTCCTGGGACGTGCACACCCTACGGCCCCTCAGCCGCCGCGCGCACCGTGGTCGATCCCACAGCCCCCGGGAATGCCGAAGGGCCCGGCGGAAACGATTCCGCCGGGCCCTTCCACAAGAAACTTCGGAGCACCGCCTCAGGCGGCTTCGATCGCCTCGGCGGTCAGCATGCCCGCGTTGATCTCGCGCAGCGCGATCGACAGCGGCTTCTCGTGCACGTGGGTGTCGACCAGCGGGCCGACGTACTCGAGCAGGCCCTCACCGAGCTGGGAGTAGTACGCGTTGATCTGACGCGCGCGCTTGGCGGCGTAGATCACGAGGCTGTACTTGGAGTCGGTGGCCTCAAGCAGCTCGTCGATCGGCGGGTTGATGATGCCCTCGGGCGCGGTCATGGAAGAGGACACGCGAAAACCTTCCGAAAGGGTGGAAAAGACAGACAGGTCAGGCTACACCGAGCAAGGCTAGCAGTTCGGCCGCTACCTGCTCGACGGAGGTGTTGACAAGGGTCGTGTCGAACTCGGTCTCGGCCGCGAGCTCGACCTTGGCCGCCTCCAGCCGCTTCGCGATCACGTCCTGCGACTCCGTGCCCCGACCGGTCAGCCGTCGGACCAGCTCGTCCCAGCTCGGCGGGGCCAGGAAGACCAGCTGCGCCTCGGGCATCGACTCGCGCACCTGGCGGGCGCCCTGGAGGTCGATCTCCAGCAGGACGGGCTCGCCGCGCTCCAGCTTCTCCAGCACCGCCGAGCGCGGGGTGCCGTAGCGGTTGCCGGCGAAGACGGCCCACTCCAGCAGCTCGCCGTTGGCGATCAGCTTGTCGAACTCGTCGTTGTCGACGAAGTGGTACTGGACCCCGTTCTGCTCGCCCGGCCTCGGGTGCCGGGTCGTCGCCGACACCGAGAGCCAGACCTCGGGGTGCTGCTTCCTCATATGAGCGACGACCGTGCTCTTGCCGACCCCCGAAGGGCCGGAGAGCACGGTCAGCCGCGGACGCTCACTCATGCACCGATTATCCCGGATCGCGGACGCTCCCGGGACCACGGGGCACGGTCAGGCGGCACCGCCGCCGAACTCCCGCTCCAGGGAGGCGATCTGGTTCGTACCGAGGCCGCGGACGCGCCGGCTCTCGCTGATGCCGAGGCGTTCCATGATCTGCTTGGCACGGACCTTGCCGACGCCGGGAAGGGACTCCAGCAGTGCGGAGACCTTCATCTTGCCGATGACGTCGTTCTCGGCCTTTCCGGCCTTGATCACCTCGTGCAGGGAGGCGCCGGAGTGCTTGAGCCGGTTCTTGACCTCGGCGCGCTCCCGGCGAGCCTCGGCGGCCTTGGCGAGCGCGGCGGTGCGCTGTTCAGGGGTAAGGGGCGGAAGAGCCACGCCGTTCACCTCAGGGTGTGGAAGGAAGGGATTGAGCTATGACTGGTTTGGATCCCAGGACACCGTCCGCAAGGGGAACCACAGGGCCCTTGACCTGCGGGAGCTACGGGTTTCGCGGCTCGCCGATGACCTATCGCCGGACACTACCCGGATTGCGGCGCCACGTCAGGAAAAGAACACGAAAAGTCCTGGTCAGCCAAGGCCGACCAGGACTTTCCAGGGCAAAATGACCGCGATTGCGAAACTTTGACGCCGCCAATGTGACGGCGCTCACGTCAACTTCGGTGGGGTCCGGGGACCCTCGCCGGGCTGCGCACACTGCGCAGGGTCATCGCCCCGCTACGCGCTCGCGCCCGCGATCGCCGCTACTTCACCACGTCCGCTACTTCACCGTGTCTGCTACTTCACCGCGTCCGCGTACTCGCCGACGAACCGCTCGGCCGCCGAGCGCAGGGCCGCCACCGACGGACCGTGCTTGAGCACGTCCCGGCTGACGCTCGGCACCACGTTGATCACCGCGGCGCCGAACACCCGCGGCAGGTCGGCCATCGTCGCGCCCTGGGCGCCGATCCCGGGGGCCAGCAGCGGGCCGTTGATGGCCAGTTCCACGCCCGCGTCGGCGAGCGTCGCGCCGACGACCGCGCCGAAGGAGCCCAGCGGGGCGGCGTCGCCGTTCTCCGCCGCCAGCTGCCGCAGCACCGAGGCCGCGACCGACTCGCCGTTCGCGCCGACCGCCCGCTGCACCTCGTGGCCCTCCGGGTTGGAGGTGAGCGCCAGCGCGAACACCCCGCAGCCCTGCGCGCGGGCCAGGTCGAGGGCCGGGCGCAGCGAGCCGAAGCCCAGGTACGGGCTGACCGTGACGGCGTCCGAGAACAGCGGGCTGCCGGGCGACAGGAAGGCCTCCGCGTAGGCGGCCATGGTGGAGCCGATGTCGCCGCGCTTGGCGTCCATCAGGACCAGCGCGCCGGCCGCCCTGGCCTCCTCGACGGACTTCTCCAGCACCGCGACGCCCTTGCTGCCGAAGCGCTCGAAGAAGGCGGCCTGCGGCTTGAGCACGGCCACCCGGTCGGCCAGCGCCTCGACGACGGTGCGGCTGAAGGTCTCCAGGCCGGCGAGGTCGTCGCCGAGCCCCCAGGCGGCGAGCAGGGAGGCGTGCGGGTCGATGCCGACGCAGAGCTGGCCACGGGTGTCGAGGGCCTGGCGCAGCCGGGCGCCGAACGGGGCGAGGGTCATGTCGTCCTTCCGGAAGGTCGTGGGGAGGCCGCACGGAGGCCGTGCGCGGGTCCTACACGGCTCGCACGGGGCGTCGTACGGAGCCGTGGCGTACGGAGGTTCAGGAGGAGGCCTTGGCGCCGTCGACGGCACTGCCGACGGCGGCGGCCAGGTCGCGGTAGCCCGCGGCCCGGATCCGGGCGGAGAGGCCCCGGTGGATCCGGCGGCACCAGAACGGACCCTCGTAGATGAAGGCGCTGTAGCCCTGGACGAGGTCCGCGCCGTGGACGATCCGCTGCCAGACGTCCTCGGCGGTCTCGACGCCGCCGACCGAGACCAGCGTCAGCCGGCCCCCGGTCCGGGCGCGCAGGCGCTGGAGCACCTCCAGGGCGCGGGCCTTGAGCGGGGCGCCGGACAGGCCGCCCATGCCGATCTCCTCGACCCGGGCGGCGTCGGTGCGCAGGCCTTCGCGGCCGATCGTGGTGTTGGTGGCGATGATGCCGTCCAGGCCCAGTTCCAGGGCGAGGTCGGCGACCGCGTCGACGTCCTCGTCGGCCAGGTCGGGGGCGATCTTGACCAGCAGCGGGACGTGGTGCGCGGTGGTGCGGTCGGCGGCCTCGCGGACGGCGGCGAGCAGCGGGCGCAGGTGGTCCACGGCCTGGAGGTTGCGCAGCCCGGGGGTGTTCGGCGAACTGACGTTGACGACCAGGTAGTCGGCGTACTTGGCCAGCCGCTCGGTGGACTTGACGTAGTCGGCGACGGCGTCGGCCTCCTCGACCACCTTGGTCTTGCCGATGTTGACGCCGATCACCGGGGTGGAGCTGGTGTGCGGGCGGGCGGCGAGGCGCGCGGCGACCCGGGCCGAGCCCTGGTTGTTGAAGCCCATCCGGTTGATCAGCGCGCGGTCCTCGACCAGGCGGAACAGCCGGGGCGTCGGGTTGCCCGGCTGGGGCTCGCCGGTGATGGTGCCGATCTCGACGTAGTCGAAGCCGAGCATCGCCAGGCCGTCGATGCCGACGCCGTTCTTGTCGAAGCCGGCCGCCAGGCCGAACGGGCCCGGCAGGTCGAGGCCGAGGGCGGTGGTGTGCAGCGCCCGGTCGCGCGGGGCGAGCACCAGCCGCGCCAGCGTGCGCAGGCCGGGCACCGAGGAGGCGAGCCGGATCCAGAAGAAGGCGAGGTGGTGGGCCTTCTCGGGGTCCATCTTCTTGAAGACGAGGTCGAACAGCAGCTTGTACAAAAACCCAACTCCCGGATCAGGGCCCGGATCTGAGCGTGAGCACCCGGATCAGGGCATGGAAGTGGGGGGCACCCGGCTGGCCTCGGTGCCCCCCACTGCTGTGGTGCTACTTGCGGCCGGCGTTGATCAGCGCGGCGTGCTCCTGGAGCGACATCACCCCGACCTCGTCGCGCAGCAGCGCGTCCATGCCCTGGACGGCCGCGCCCATCGCCTGGACCGTGGTCAGGCAGGGCACGCCGCGGGACACGGCGGCGGTGCGGATCTCGTAGCCGTCGAGGCGCCCGCCGGTGCCGTACGGCGTGTTGATGATGAGGTCGACCTCACCGTCGTGGATCAGCTGGACGATGGTCCGCTCGCCGTTGGGGCCCTCGCCCTCGCTGTGCTTGCGCACCAGCGTGGACGGGATGCCGCCGCGGTGCAGCACCTCGGCGGTGCCGGCGGTGGCGAGCACCTCGAAGCCGAGGCCGACCAGCGCGCGGGCCGGGAAGACCAGGTTGCGCTTGTCGCGGTTGGCGACCGAGACGAAGACCTTGCCCTTGGTCGGCAGCGCGCCGTAGGCGCCGGCCTGGGCCTTGGCGTAGGCCGTGCCGAAGACCTTGTCGATGCCCATGACCTCGCCGGTCGAGCGCATCTCCGGGCCGAGCACGGTGTCCACGCCGCGGCCGTGGATGTCGCGGAAGCGGCTCCACGGCATCACGGCCTCCTTGACCGCGATCGGCGCGTCGGCCGGCAGCGTGCCGCCGTCGCCCTCGGCCGGGAGCAGGCCCTCGGCGCGCAGTTCGGCGATGGTGGCGCCGAGCGAGATCCGGGCGGCGGCCTTGGCCAGCGGCACGGCGGTCGCCTTGGAGGTGAACGGCACGGTGCGGGAGGCGCGCGGGTTGGCCTCCAGCACGTACAGGATGTCCCCGGCCAGCGCGAACTGGATGTTGATCAGGCCGCGGACGCCGACGCCGCGCGCGATGGCCTCGGTGGAGGTGCGCAGGCGCTTGATGTCGTAGCCGCCGAGGGTGATCGGGGGCAGCGCGCAGGCGGAGTCGCCGGAGTGGATGCCGGCCTCCTCGATGTGCTCCATGACGCCGCCGAGGTAGAGCTCGGTGCCGTCGTACAGCGCGTCGACGTCGATCTCCACCGCGTCGTCGAGGAAGCGGTCGATGAGCACCGGGTGCTCGGAGATCAGGCCGGCGTGGCGCTCCAGGTAGGAGGCGAGCGAGGCCTCGTCGTAGACGATCTCCATGCCGCGGCCGCCGAGCACGTACGACGGGCGGGCGAGCACCGGGTAGCCGATCTCGTCGGCGATGGCCTTGGCCTCGGCGAAGGAGAAGGCGGTGCCGTGCTTGGGGGCGGGCAGGCCGGCGTCGCGCAGCACGCGGCCGAAGGCGCCGCGCTCCTCGGCGAGGTCGATCGCCTCGGGCTGGGTGCCGACGATCGGCACGCCGTTGTCCTTGAGCGCCTGGGCCAGGCCGAGCGGGGTCTGGCCGCCGAGCTGGACGATCACGCCGGCCAGCGGGCCGGCCTGCTGCTCGGCGTGGACGATCTCCAGCACGTCCTCCAGGGTGAGCGGCTCGAAGTAGAGCCGGTCGGAGGTGTCGTAGTCGGTGGAGACGGTCTCCGGGTTGCAGTTGACCATCACGGTCTCGTACCCGGCGTCGGCCAGCGCGAAGGAGGCGTGCACGCAGGAGTAGTCGAACTCGATGCCCTGGCCGATGCGGTTCGGGCCGGAGCCGAGGATGATCACGGCCGGCTTGGTGCGCGGGGCGACCTCGTTCTCCTCGTCGTAGGACGAGTAGAAGTACGGGGTCTTGGCGGCGAACTCGGCGGCGCAGGTGTCGACGGTCTTGAACACCGGGCGGATGCCGAGCGCGTGCCGGACCTCGCGGACGACGTCCGGCTTCAGGCCGCGGATCTCGCCGATCTGCTGGTCGGAGAAGCCGTGCCGCTTGGCGTGGCGCAGCAGCTCGGGGGTGAGCTTCGCGGCCTCGGTCAGCTCGGCGGCGATCTCGTCGAGCAGGAAGAGCTGGTCGACGAACCACGGGTCGATCTTGGTGGCCTCGAACACCTCCTCCGGGGTGGCACCGGCCCGGATGGCCTGCATCACGGTGTTGATCCGGCCGTCGGTCGGCACGACCGCCTTGACCAGCAGCTCGGCCTTGTCGCCGACCGGGCCGGTCCAGGAGAACTGGGAGCCCTTCTTCTCCAGCGAGCGCAGCGCCTTCTGCAGCGCCTCGGGGAAGTTGCGGCCCATGGCCATGGCCTCGCCGACCGACTTCATGGTGGTGGTCAGCGTGGCGTCGGCGCTCGGGAACTTCTCGAACGCGAACCGGGGGACCTTCACCACGACGTAGTCGAGGGCCGGCTCGAAGGAGGCCGGGGTCTGCTCGGTGATGTCGTTGGGGATCTCGTCGAGCGTGTAGCCGACGGCCAGCTTGGCGGCGATCTTGGCGATCGGGAAGCCGGTCGCCTTCGAGGCCAGCGCGGAGGAGCGCGACACCCGCGGGTTCATCTCGATGACGATGACCCGGCCGCTGTCGGGGTTGACGGCGAACTGGATGTTGCAGCCGCCGGTGTCGACGCCGACCTCGCGGATCACGGCGATGCCGATGTCGCGCAGGATCTGGTACTCACGGTCGGTGAGGGTCATCGCCGGGGCGACGGTGATCGAGTCACCGGTGTGCACGCCCATCGGGTCGAAGTTCTCGATGGAGCAGACGACCACGACGTTGTCGTTCTTGTCGCGCATCAGCTCCAGCTCGTACTCCTTCCAGCCGAGGATGGACTCCTCCAGGAGCACCTCGGTGGTCGGCGAGAGGGCCAGGCCCTGGCCGGCGATGCGGCGCAGGTCCTCCTCGTCGTGGGCGAAGCCGGAGCCGGCGCCGCCCATGGTGAAGGAGGGGCGCACGACGACGGGGTAGCCGCCGAGCGTGTCGACGCCGGCCAGCACGTCGTCCATCGAGTGGCAGATGACCGAGCGGGCGGACTCGCCGTGGCCGATCTTGGCGTTGACCGCCTCGACGACGCCCTTGAACAGCTGGCGGTCCTCGCCCTTGTTGATCGCCACCACGTCGGCGCCGATCAGCTCGACGCCGTACTTCTCCAGCGTGCCGGCCGAGTGCAGGGAGATCGCGGTGTTGAGCGCGGTCTGCCCGCCGAGGGTCGGCAGCAGCGCGTCGGGGCGCTCCTTGGCGATGATCCGTTCGACGAACTCCGGGGTGATCGGCTCGACGTAGGTGGCGTCGGCGATCTCCGGGTCGGTCATGATCGTGGCCGGGTTGGAGTTGACCAGCACGACCCGCAGGCCCTCGGCCTTGAGGACGCGGCAGGCCTGCGTGCCCGAGTAGTCGAACTCGGCGGCCTGGCCGATCACGATCGGGCCGGACCCGATCACCAGGACGGACTTGATGTCAGTGCGCTTAGGCACGCTGGCCCTCCATGAGCTTCGCGCTGTGCTTGTCGTCGCCGCGCATGAGCTCGACGAACCGGTCGAAGAGGTAGGCCGCGTCGTGCGGGCCGGCCGCCGCTTCGGGGTGGTACTGCACGCTGAAGGCGGGGACGTCGAGCGCCTGGAGGCCCTCGACCACGTCGTCGTTGAGGCAGACGTGGGAGACCTCGACCCGCCCGAAGGGGGTGTCGCTCACCCGGTCCAGCGGTGCGTTCACGGCGAAGCCGTGGTTGTGCGCGGTCACCTCGACCTTGCCGGTGGTGCGGTCCTGCACCGGCTGGTTGATGCCGCGGTGGCCGTACTTGAGCTTGTAGGTGCCGAAGCCCAGTGCGCGGCCGAGGATCTGGTTGCCGAAGCAGATCCCGAAGAACGGGGTCCCGCGCTCCAGCACGCCCTGCGCGACGGCGACCTGGTGGTCGGCGGTGGCCGGGTCGCCCGGGCCGTTGGAGAAGAAGACGCCGTCCGGCTGGACCGCGTAGAGGTCCTCCAGGGTGGAGTTGGCCGGCAGCACGTGCACCTCGATGCCGCGCTCGGCCATCCGCTGCGGGGTCATCCCCTTGATGCCGAGGTCCAGCGCGGCGACGGTGAACTTCTTCTCACCGATCGCGGGCACGACGTACGCCTCGGTGGTCGCCACCTCGGCGCACAGGTCGGCGCCCTTCATCTCGGGCGACTGCTGCACCCGGGCGAGCAGTTCGGCCTGGTCGGTCAGCGCCTCGCCGGAGAAGATGCCGCAGCGCATCGCGCCGCGCTCGCGCAGGTGGCGGGTGAGCGCCCGGGTGTCGATGCCGCTGATGCCGACGACGCCCTGGCGGACGAGCTCCTCGTCCAGCGAGCGGGTGGAGCGCCAGTTGGACGCCACCCGGGCGGGGTCGCGCACGACGTACCCGGCGACCCAGATCCGCTTGGACTCGTCGTCCTCGTCGTTCCAGCCGGTGTTGCCGATCTGCGGGGCGGTCATCACGACCACCTGGCGGTGGTACGACGGGTCGGTGAGGGTCTCCTGGTAGCCGGACATGCCGGTGTTGAAGACGGCCTCGCCGAAGGTCTCGCCGGTCGCGCCGTAGGCCTCGCCGCGGAAGGTCCGGCCGTCCTCCAGGACGAGCACGGCGGGGGTGCGCTCCCGCCGTCGGCGCTGCGTGGTGGGGGCAGGTGCGGTCATTGAGCGGCCTCTTCCGTCTTCGTCTTCGTACGTGTTGCGAGTTGGGCGATCGCCTCGACCCAGGCGGCGTGCTCGTCGGGGTGGTCGGCCCGGAAGCCCGAGTCCAGCTCGGTGCCCTCGTGCGTCCAGCTGACGACGAGCAGCCCGGCCGGGACGACCTTGCCGGCGATCCCGGAGTCCGTGCGGGCACCGGTCAGGTGCCCGGCCGGGATCCAGAGGTCGACGTCACCGGGGCGCCGCACCAGCAGGCCGTCCTGGCCGAGGGTGAGGTCGGCGCGGCTGCGGGTGCCCAGGCCGTGCGCGACGACCCGGTCGAGCCAGTTCCCGGCGGTGGTGGAGCCGTGGTACCGCCCGCTGGTCTCCAGGATGGTCCGCCCGGCGCCGGCCGGCACGGCGGGCAGCGGCGGGATGCCGGCCTGGAGGGTGCGCCGCCAGTTCCAGCCCTGCCGCATCAGCCAGTAGACGAGCCCGATGACGATCAGCAGGCCGACGGCCCAGCCGATGTACCCGGGCCAGTTGGTGACCTTGGCCTGCTCCTGGGCGAGCGCGGCCGGGCCGGTCACGCCGCCCCGCCCTGCTCGGCCAGCTCGCCGGCCAGCACGGTGGCGCGCCCGCGCAGGAAGGTGGCGTGCACCCGTCCGGGCAGGTCAAGGCCCTTGTAGGGGGTGTTGCGGCTGCGGGTGGCGAAGCTGTCCGGGTTCACGGCACCACGGTACGCGGGATCGAACAGCACCAGGTTGGCCGGCTCACCGACCGAGACGGGACGGCCCTGTCCGGCGAGACGGCCGATCCGGGCCGGGCGGTGCGACATGCGGTCGGCGACGCCCTCCCAGTTCAGCAGGCCGGTGTCCACCATGGTCTGCTGCACGACCGACAGCGCGGTCTCCAGGCCGACCATGCCCATCGCGGCGACGGCCCACTCGCAGTCCTTGTCCTCGTCCGGGTGCGGCGCGTGGTCGGTGGCGACGGCGTCGATGGTGCCGTCCGCGAGCGCCTTGCGCAGCGCCTGGACGTCCTCGGCGGTGCGCAGCGGCGGGTTGACCTTGTAGACCGGGTCGTAGGAGCGGACCAGCTCGTCGGTGAGCAGCAGGTGGTGCGGGGTGACCTCGGCGGTGACGTCCCAGCCCTTGGCCTTGGCCCAGCGGATGATCTCGACCGAGCCGGCGGTGGAGACGTGGCAGACGTGCAGCCGGGAGCCGACGTGCGCGGCGAGCAGCACGTCCCGCGCGATGATCGACTCCTCGGCGACGGCCGGCCAGCCGCCGAGCCCGAGCTCGCCGGAGACCTGGCCCTCGTTCATCTGGGCGCCCTCGGTGAGCCGCGGCTCCTGGGCGTGCTGGGCGACGACGCCGTCGAAGGCCTTGACGTACTCCAGGGCGCGGCGCATCAGCACCGCGTCGTCCACGCACTTGCCGTCGTCGGAGAAGACCCGCACGTTCGCGGCGGACTCGTGCATCGCGCCCAGCTCGGCGAGCTTGTTGCCCTCCAGGCCGACGGTGACGGCGCCGACCGGCTGCACGTCGCAGTAGCCGGCCTCCTGGCCGAGCCGCCAGACCTGCTCGACCACGCCGGCGGTGTCGGCCACCGGGGTGGTGTTGGCCATCGCGTGCACGGCGGTGAAGCCGCCCATCGCGGCGGCCCGGGTGCCGGTGAGCACGGTCTCGGCGTCCTCGCGGCCGGGCTCGCGCAGGTGGGTGTGCAGGTCGACGAGACCGGGCAGCACGATCAGGCCGCCGGCGTCGATCTCGATGTCCGCCTCGACCGCCAGGTCGGTGCCGATCGCCTTGATCACACCGTCGGCGAGGTGGAGGTCCTGCGGGGCACCGCCGAGGATCTGGGCGTTGCGGATCAGGTAGGTGGTCACTGAGCGGTCTCCACGGAGTCGGTGCGGGCGTCGTTGAGGGTGGCTCCCCCGAGCAGCAGGTACAGGACGGCCATCCGGACCGACACGCCGTTGGCGACCTGCTCGACCACGGTGCAGCGCGGCGAGTCGGCGACCTCGGCGGTGATCTCCATGCCGCGCACCATCGGGCCGGGGTGCATCACGATGGCGTGCTCGGGCAGCTGGGACATCCGGGTGCCGTTCAGGCCGTAGCGGCGGCTGTACTCGCGCTCGGTCGGGAAGAACGCGGCGTTCATCCGCTCGCGCTGCACCCGCAGCATCATCACCGCGTCCGTCTTGGGGAGCACGCGGTCCAGGTCGTAGCTGACCTCGCAGGGCCAGTTCTGAATGCCGATCGGCAGCAGCGTCGGCGGGGCGACGAAGGTGACCTGGGCACCGAGGGTGGTCAGCAGGTGCACGTTGGACCGGGCGACCCGGCTGTGCAGGATGTCGCCGACGATGGTCACCCGGCGCCCGGCGAGGTCGTTGCCCAGCCCGGCGTTGAGGTGGCGGCGCATGGTGAAGGCGTCGAGCAGCGCCTGGGTGGGGTGCTCGTGGGTGCCGTCACCGGCGTTGATCACGCTGCCGTGCAGCCAGTCGGACTGGGCGAGGCGGGCCGGCGCGCCCGAGGCGTGGTGCCGGACGACGACCGCGTCGGCGCCCATCGCCTGGAGGGTGAGCGCGGTGTCCTTGAGGCTCTCGCCCTTGGAGACCGAGGAGCCCTTGGCGGAGAAGTTGATGACGTCGGCGGAGAGCCGCTTCTCGGCGACCTCGAAGGAGGTCTTGGTGCGGGTCGAGTCCTCGAAGAAGAGGTTGACGACGGTGCGGCCGCGCAGCGTGGGCAGCTTCTTGACGGCCCGTCCGGAGAGCTGGGCCAGCTCCTCGGCGGTGTCCAGGATCAGCAGCGCGTCGTCGCGGGTGAGGTCGGCGGCGGAGACGAGGTGGCGCTTCACGCGGGCTACTCCGGGAGGTGCGGTTCGGACGGCTGGGAGGCCAGGGCCTGCGAACCCTGTTCATCGCGCGCGGAGCGCGACGCATCGGTGTAGGCGCGGTCGCCGACCAGCACGGCGTCCACGCCGTCGCTGTCGGACAGGCGCACCTGCACGGCCTCGCGCAGCGAGGTGGGGAGGTTCTTGCCCACGTAGTCGGCCCGGATCGGCAGCTCGCGGTGGCCGCGGTCGACCAGGACGGCGAGCTGGACGGCGCGCGGGCGGCCGATGTCGTTCAGCGCGTCGAGCGCGGCCCGGATGGTGCGGCCGGAGAAGAGCACGTCGTCGACGAGGATGACGAGCTTGCCGTCGATGCCGCCGGACGGGATCTCGGTGTGCTCCAGGGCGCGGGCGGGCTTGAGCCGCAGGTCGTCCCGGTACATGGTGATGTCCAGGGCACCCAGCGGGATCTCGCGCCCGGTGATCTGGGCCAGCCGGCCGTGCAGGCGGCGGGCGAGGTGGACGCCCCTGGTGTGGATGCCGAGCAGCACGACGTCCTCGGCGCCCTTGGCGCGCTCGACGATCTCGTGCGCTATCCGGGTGACGACCCGGGCGATGTCCGTGCCGTCCAGCACCTGGTGCGGCGGTCGCGGCGTCGAATCTTGGTGTGTGGTCATGCCGAAGCGGACCTCCTTCCCCGCCTCACTGGACGGGCCTTAAAGGATGTCTGGGACTGCCCCCGCCGACCTGGCGCGGGCTTCGAGCCATCCTAGCAGCGGGCCGGGAGGCAACCGGACACGCACCATTCCGCTTCGCCGGGTTCACGCCCCGGACGCGCCGCGGATGCGGGCCATTCGCACGACTGCCCCATTCGGCTTGACGCAGCTACCTTACTCTACGTAACCTCACAGTGAGTTACGAGACGGACGTCGAACCCACCGGTAACGGCGTCGACCATCGTCCGTGACCCACCACTGAACGCGAAGCAATCTCGTCCGGGGAGATCAATGTCCAGCGACTACGCGAAGCAACTCGGGGGCAAGCTCCGAGCGATCCGCACTCAGCAGGGTCTCTCCCTGCACGGTGTCGAGGAGAAGTCCCAGGGGCGCTGGAAGGCAGTCGTCGTCGGCTCGTACGAGCGCGGCGACCGTGCGGTCACCGTGCAGCGGCTGGCCGAGCTGGCGGAGTTCTACGGCGTCCCGGTGCAGGAGCTGCTGCCCGGCGGCACCCCCGGCGGCGCGGCCGAGCCGCCGCCGCGCCTGGTGCTCGACCTGGAGAGACTGACCCAGGTCCCGTCCGAGAAGGCCGGCCCGCTGCAGCGCTACGCGGCGACGATCCAGAGCCAGCGCGGCGACTACAACGGCAAGGTGCTGTCGATCCGCCAGGACGACCTGCGCACCCTGGCGGTCATCTACGACCAGTCGCCGTCGATCCTCACCGAGCAGCTGATCTCCTGGGGCGTGCTGAACCCCGACGCGCGCCGTGCGGTGCGCGAGGAGGAGGCGAGCTGACGCTCGCCGCACCGGCTCCCGTCGGCTCGGTCCGCGGTCCGGGCCACGCCCCGGGCCTTGCAGAAACGTCACGGCGCGGCACCCCGCATCCCGGGGGCCGCGCCGTCGCGCGTCCACGGCCGGCTCAGCAGACCGTCCCCAGGCTGTAGCCGGGCTGCGCCGCCACGCCGTCCAACCGCACCGGCCCGGCAGCCGGCGCCCAGTCCTGCCCGCCGCTCGACCAGGCCCAGGAGGCCGGCAGGAAGTGCTCGTCAGCGGCTGCGCCGCGGGCGCCGCCCGCCGCCACCGAGCCCTGCGAGCCGTGCAGCACCGCCACCCCCGGCAGCTCCAGCGCCAATCCGGCGCACAGCACCGCGCAGACCAGCTCCAGGTCCTCGTCGTTGATCCGGACCACTCCGTCCTCCCACTGCAGCACCCGGGCCGCCGCGGTCAGCCGCCCGCCCGGCGCGTCCACCCGCAGCCGCAGCTCGTACACCCCGGCGCCCGCGCCGACCAGCATCCGGCGGAACACCTCGGCGCCGCGCTGACGGGCGGCGCGCACCCAGCGGGCGTGCTCCTCGTCGACCTCGCCCGCGGCCCCGGACAGGCCGCCGTCCAGCAGCAGGTCGGCGTGGCAGAGCGTCAGCCCGCTCTCCCGGGCCCGGACCAGGCGCGGCACGAAGTCCCCGGCCAGTTCCTCGCCCTGATAGGCCAACAGCTGGGTCTGCAACGGCGGATTGACCAGGTAGCGGTCGCGGGCGAGCGGCTCGGCCGGGTCCAGCCCGTGCAGCACGCAGAACTCCGCGAAGTCCTGCGGGTGGAACATCCGGGCCCGCACGGTGTCGAAGCGCTCCAGGGCGTCGGCCAGCAACTCGGCGGTCTCGGCCAGGTACTGCTCGTGGTCGGCGGCGTTCGACAGCCCCCAGGCGCGGGCCCGGGCGAAGTCGGCCGCGCTGGTCAGGATCCCGATGACGAACGCCTGCTCGGCCCCCTCGACCCGCCGCCGCTGGTGCGGCGCCCGCACCGTGGGTCGCGGGCCGCCGGCGGTGCAGTCGGAGTTGCGGCGGGCGCGGCCACTATGGCTCATCGAATGGCTCCTGGCGTCGGCAGGTGACGGTCAGCGGCCGGCTCGCCGCTGACCGTCTATCTCCCCATCCGCGCGCGCCGCACACGTACGGCGTGTCACAGGAATGTAACCGACGGTAAGACGATGTGATTCACGCCGTCCGCGGCACCCGGGCCAGCTGGCGGGACTGCGCGACCAGGCGGCCGGACTCGTCCCAGACCTCGGCGTCCTCCTCGAAGTACCCGCCGGCCACGTTGCGGGTGGCGTGGGTGACCCGCAGCCAGCCCGGGACCGGCCTGGCCCGCAGGTGGACGGTCAGTTCGACGGTCGGGGCCCAGCCGGGCATGCCCAGGTCGAAGGTCACCGGCGGCAGCGCGTCGGCGACCAGCAGGAGCAGCAGCGGGTCGGGATCGCGGCCGTCGGCGAGCCGGAACCAGCCCTGGATCCGCCCGTTGCCGGACGGCTGCCCGAGCGCCCAGCCGATGGTGGCCGGGTCCAGCCGCAGGTCGAAGCGCTCCAGCAGTTCGGCCTGGGCGATCAGCTCCCGGGGCGCGTGCTCGACGCCGATGCACTGGTCCGGCGGCGGCAGCTGCGGCGGCAGGGCGCTGGTGCGCACCTCGCCGTCGGCGGTGGAGAGGTCGCCGTGGCTGGCGACCACCCGCAGCCGCTCCACGCCGTCCTGGCTGAGCGAGGCGGTGCCGGTGGAGAGCCCGCGGCCGGTGCGCAGCACCTCGGTGCGGACGGTGGCCGGGCCGGGCGTGGAGGCGGACAGGTAGTAACCACTGATCGACACCGGGTCGGGGTGGTCGCCGTGCTCCAGCGACAGCGCGTGTCCGGCGACGGCGAGCAGCAGCCCGCCGTTGACCCCGCCGCCGATCTGCCAGCCGGCACCGAGTTCGGCCTCGTAGCGGCCGGGCTCGTCAGGGTGCCGGGTCAGGGCGATGCCCTGGTCGAACTCGCTGCGGGTCGCGGTGGTCATGGGGGGTGGCCTGCCCTTCACTGCGGTTTCCGAACGCCAAGTTACTGGCGAGTAGGGCACCACCTTACGCCGCCCGGGTAAAACGCGCGACGGGCGCGGGGACCCCCGACCGGGGGCCGCGGGGCGGGTGGGGGGGTGGGGGGTTGTTTAGAAAAAAAAAAGACCACCACACAAGGGAGGGTAGGGGTTT
>NZ_JBHXMU010000019.1:0-8887 GCF_042720685.1 Kitasatospora sp. NPDC058492 | reverse complement strand
TCTAAAAACAATTTCCCATGGGGGGCCCGTTACTTTTTTTTATATTACCCTTTTTCGGGGCTTTTGGCCCACCACCTCCCCCGCCGGGTTAAACCGGCGCCCGGGCGGCGGCCCCGGTACCCGGGGCCCCGCGGCCGTTCTGCGGGTTTCACCGCCACCGGTGGTCGGGGCCTAGGGCACACGACCTACCGGCGGATGCTCGGCTTCAGCTCCAGGAAGCGGGCGAGCAGACCGTTGACGAAGGCCGGGGAGTCGTCCGTGGAGAACTCCTTGGCGATCTCCACGGCCTCGTCCAGGACGACCGCGTCCGGGACGCCGTCCTCCCAGATCAGCTCGTAGGCGCCGAGCCGCAGGACGTTGCGGTCCACGATCGGCATCCGGTCGAGGGTCCAGCCCACCGCGTACTGCGAGATCAGGTCGTCGATCCGGCGAGCGTGCTGGACGTACCCCTCGATCAACTCCATGGTGTACTCGCCGACCTGCGGGGTGCCCTCGTCGGGCTTCGGCTCGCGGGCGCGGGCCACCCAGTCCGCGAGGACCCGCTGCGGGTCGACCCCGCGGTGGTCGGCCTCGAAGAGGATCTGGAAGGCCCGGGTACGGGCCTTGCTACGTGCGGCCGACACGGACTTACTTCACCCGGCCGAGGTAGCCGCCGTCGCGGGTGTCGACCTTGATCTTCTCGCCGGTGACGATGAAGAGCGGCACGGCGATCTCGGCGCCGGTCTCCAGCGTGGCCGGCTTGGAGCCGCCGGTGGAGCGGTCGCCCTGGACGCCCGGCTCGGTGTGGGAGATCAGCAGCTCGACGGAGGCCGGGAGCTCGATGTACAGGGGGGCACCCTCGTACATGGCGACCAGGGCCTCGAAGCCCTCCAGCAGGTACTTGGAGGCGTCGCCGACGACGGCCGGCTCGACCACGATCTGGTCGTAGGTGTCCGTGTCCATGAACACGAAGTTCTCGCCGTCCTTGTACGAGAACTGCATGCCGCGCTTGTCGACGTTGGCGGTCTCGACCTTGGTGCCGGCGTTGAAGGTCTTGTCGACGACCTTGCCGGTCAGGACCTCCTTGAGCTTCGTGCGCACGAAGGCCGGGCCCTTGCCGGGCTTGACGTGCTGGAACTCGACGACGGACCAGAGCTTGCCGCCCTCCAGCTTGAGGACCATGCCGTTCTTGAGATCGTTCGTGGAAGCCACGGGCGCACTTACTCCTGGATATAGCTGTCAAGGAACCAAGGCTTGCGTCCTGCCGCCGACGGCCGACGGGCGGCCGCGGTCACAGGGCGAGGAGCTCCTTGGTGGTGATGGTGAGCAGCTCGGGCCCGCCCTCCTCTGGGGGGCGCACCACGAGCGTGTCCTCGATCCGGACACCGCCCTTGCCCGGGAGGTGGACCCCTGGGCCGACGGTGACCGGCACGCGGCTGTCCAGTTTACCCATGTCCGACGGACCGAGGCGCGGCGCCTCCCGGATCTCCAGCCCGATGCCGTGCCCCACCGGGTGCGGGGAGGTCTCGGTGTGGCCGGCCGCCTCCAGGATCTGCCGCGCGGCCCGGTCGGGCACGTACTGCTCCACGCCCGGTCCGAGCGCCTCCCGGCCGGCCCGCTGGGCCCGGAACACCAGCCGGTGCAGCTCCACCTGCCAGGGCGCGGGGGCGGCGCCGATCACGAAGGTCCGGGCGGTGGAGACGCCGTAGCCCCGGTACTGGGCGCCCATCACCACGGTGAGGAAGTCGCCCTCCTCCACCCGGCGGTCGGTCGGCTGGTGGGCGGGCCGGCCGGAGTGGCTGCCGGTGCCGACGGACACCGGGTAGGCCGCCCGGTCCGCGCCGTGGTCGATCATCCGGCGTTCCAGCTCCATCGCCAGGTGCCGTTCGGTACGGCCGACCAGGATCGACTCCAGCAGTTCGCCGAGCGCCTGGTCGGCGATCTCGGCGGCGATCCGCAGGTCGGCGATCTCGTGCTCGTCCTTGACCACCCGCAGCCGCTCGACCACCTGCGCCAGGTCGGCCAGCCGGGCCCCCTCCGCCAGGCTCGCCACCGCGCGGTGGCGGCTGACGGTCAGGTCGTGCTCCTCCACCGCGAGGTCCGCCACGCCCAGTCGCGCGGCGGCGGCGGCCGCCGCCAGGGCGGTGTCCGCCGCGGCCGCCACCGGCACCTGGGTGACGTCCGGCGCGATCAGGTGCTCCCCGGTGTCGTCCGGCGGCAGATCGTCCGGCACTGCCAGCAGCACCCGCTCCCGGGTCAGCAGCAGCGTCGCCCCGCAGGGCGCGCAGCCCGTCAGATACCGCACGTTCGCCGCCCGGGTGATCAGCGCCGCATCGGCCCCGGCCGCACTGCAGTGCTCCCTCACCCGCTCCCGCCGACCCGCGTACGCATCAGACATGCGTCGAGCCTACGAACCCCCACCCCGATCCGCCCGCCGAGCACCCCCGACAGGGCGCGCTCCCGCCCCCGCACGCCCTCTTTGTGGTCGCTACGCCCCCTCCGGATCGATCAGGCCGCGGCGATAGGCGGGGACCAGGTTCTGGGGGACGAGCAGTTCGCGGCCGTTGAGGGTGATCGGGACGAGCTTCGGGGCCTTGCCCTTCCACTGGGCCCGGCGGTGCCGGGTGTTGCTGCGGGACGTCTTGCGCTTGGGGACGGCCATCGGGGGCTCCTTGTCGGGTGGTGACGGTGGTGGCGGTGGTGACGGCGGCGATGGCTACCGGGTGGTGCCGGCGGCGATGGCTACCGGGTGGTGCCGGCGGCGTACGGGAGGAGGGCCATCTCGCGGGCGTTCTTGACGGCCCTGGCCACGGCGCGCTGCTGCTGGACGGTGAGCCGGGTGACGCGGCGGCTCCGGATCTTGCCGCGGTCGGAGACGAAGCGCCGCAGCAGGTCGGTGTCCTTGTAGTCGATGTACTCGACGCCGGCCGCGAACAGCGGGTTCGGCCGGTCCTTGGGCGGGTTCGGTCGCTTACGCACAGTGACGGCTCCTCAGTGAACGGGGTCGAGCAGGTCCCGGAAGGCGTCCGGCAGGGCCTTCCAGCCGGGTTCGCCGGCGGCGAGTTCGGCGTCGGTGAGCAGACAGGAGTCGAGCAGCCCGGTGACACCGTCGACGTCCAGGCCCTCGGCGGTGAAGCTGAGCTGCTGCACCCGGTCGCCGTGCAGAGGGTGCCAGTCGAGGGCGGCGGCGGCCCGGCGGGCGGGCGGGTAGAGCTCCCAGGCGGCGTCGGGCAGGGAGGTGAGCCAGGGCCCGCACTCCTCGACCGCGAGGTTGGCCCCGGCGGCGTCCCAGGCGAGCATCAGGTCGGGCCGGTTGGCCAGCCAGAAGCGGCCGCGGCTGCGCTGGGCGGCGGGGACGAGCAGTTCCAGCGCCCGGTGCAGCCGCTCGGGGTGCAGCGGCCGGCGGCGCTCCCAGACCAGCGTGGTGACGCCGGCCTCGTCGCTCTCCTGCGGGAGCAGCGCGATCGCCGGGTTGACCCGGTCGCGGGCGGCGGCGACGTCGAAGCCGCCGAGGGCGGCCCGGGTGAGCGCGCCGGTGCCGAGCCGGACGACCCGGGCGGTGGGGTGGAGCTGGCGGAGCAGCGCGAGCCCGGGCGTGTGCGCCGTCGCGCGCGGGACGGCGAGGGTGGTGGCGTACTCGACCTGGTGGGCGAGCGCCTCCGCGCGGGTCCGCTGGTCCTGGCGGGCGGTGTGCTCGCCGTGGTCCACCAGGTCGTCGGAGACGGAGAGTTCGCCGATCAGCCGGTCCGGGTCGACGGCCGTGACCACGCCCGCGAGTTCGACGGCGTCCTCCAGATGGCGGCCGTCCGCCTCTCCCCCGGCGATCACCTCGACGGCCGGGTGCGGGTCGCTGCCGCCCCACAGTTCGACGATCGCGAGTCCGTACCGGCCTTCGTCGGCGATCCGCAGCAGTCGCGGCAGCAGGTCCTCGCGCAGGGCGCAGCAGGGGCAGTCGTTCACCAGCGGGACGTCGGCGGCGTCGAACCCGCCTCCCGCGTCGCGCAGTTCGCGGTGGACGACGCCCTGCGAGGCCTCCCGCAGGTCGTGGTGGAGGACCACCGCGTCCACCGCGGCCGCGGCCAACTCCCGGACGGCGGCGCGGCGTTCGGCGGCGTGCAGGCCGGCGACGACCACCACGGGCAGCTTGATCCCGTCCACGCCGCTCACCAGCTGGCCTTGCGGACGCCGGGCAGGTGGCCGGCGTGGGCGTGGACGCGGAGGTTGACCCGGGAGAGGCCGAAGGCGCGCAGGTAGCCGCGGGGGCGGCCGTCGACGGCGTCGCGGTTGCGGATCCGGGTGGCGCTGGCGTCGCGGGGCTGGCGGGCGAGTTCGGCCTGGGCGGCGGCGCGTTCGGCGGGGGCGGTGCCGGGGCCGGCGATGATCCGCTTGAGCTCGGCGCGGCGCTCGGCGTACCGGGCCACGACGGCGCGGCGCTGCTCGTTCTTGGCGATCTTGCTCTGCTTGGCCATCAGACCTTCCCCCCTCGGGCGCGGATGCGGGCGACGGCGGCCTCGATGCCGATCGTGTCGATGGTGCGGATGCCCTTGGCGCTGAGGGTGAGCCGGACGTACCGGCCCTCGCCGGGCAGCCAGTAGCGCTTGTGCTGGATGTTGGGGTCGAAGCGGCGGCGGGTGCGGCGGTGCGAGTGCGAGATCGCGTTGCCGAATCCGGGCTTGCGGCCGGTGAGTTGGCAGTGGGCGGACATGGGTGCTCCCTGACGTCCGGGAATGGGCAGGACGGAGCTCACGTTACACCAGATGAAAATGACTTCCATTTCGGTGTACGGTTTCGCCCCGGCCCCGAACACCCCGCCAACCCGCCAACCCGCCAACCCGCCAACCCGCCAACCCGGGAGGACACCCATGGCCCGTAGTGAACTGCGCCCCGTCATCAAGCTCCGCTCCACCGCCGGCACCGGCTACACGTACGTGACCCGCAAGAACCGCCGCAACGACCCGGACCGGATGGTCCTGCGCAAGTACGACCCGCTCGCGCGCCGGCACGTCGACTTCCGCGAAGAGCGCTGAACCCCGCCCGCCCGAACTGAACCCCGCACCGACGGAACGCCGACCGGCAGCGACCCGTACCGCCCCGCAGCGACGAAACGGCGCCTCCCCCGGGATCCCGGGGGAGGCGCCGTCGCTGCTCGCAGCCGTCGCCGCTCGCAGCCGTCACTACTCGGCGGCCACCCAGCGCTTCTCCACCCGGGCCAGCTTCCAGTAGGCGATCGCCGCGGCCCAGACCACCACGAACAGCCCGGCGATCGCGTAGCCGACGTTGTCCAGCGAGATGCCCGCGATCCAGCCGGTGACCGGGTCGGTCAGATCGAGCTTCTCGTGCAGCACGCCGACCAGCTCGATGGTGCCGATGACGAAGGCCACCGCGATCGACAGCCCGGTGATCGTCAGGTTGTAGTAGACCTTCCGGACCGGGTTGGCGAAGGCCCACTGGTACGCGAAGTTCATGAACGTCCCGTCCAGGGTGTCGAACAGGCTCATCCCGGCCGCGAACAGCAGCGGCAGGCAGACGATCGCGTACCAGGGCAACCCGGCCGCCGCGCCCGACCCGGCCATCACCATCAGGGTGACCTCGGTCGCGGTGTCGAAGCCCAGCCCCAGCACCATGCCCACCGGGAACATCTGCCCGGGCCGGGTGATCGAGCGGGTCGCCCGGTTCAGCACCCGGGCCATGAAGCCCCGCGAGTTGAGGTGCTCCTCCAGCTGCGCCTCGTCGTACGACCCGGCCCGCATCGCCCGGAACACCTTGAGGATGCCGAGCAGCGCGGCCAGGTTGAGCGCGCCGATCAGGTAGAGGAACGCGCCGGAGGCCGTCGTGCCGACCATCCCGAGCCACTTGTGGGTGGTCGAGTCGTCGTCCATCAGCGTGCTGGCCAGCTGCGCGCCGCCCGCCACCAGGGCGGCCATCAGCACCACCATCGAGGAGTGCCCGAGGGCGAACCAGAAGCCGACCGAGACCGGCCGCTTGCCGTCCGCCATCAGCTTGCGGGTGGTGTTGTCGATCACCGCGATGTGGTCGGCGTCGAAGGCGTGCCGCATGCCGAGGGTGTACGCGGTGATCCCCAGGCCCACGCCGAAGACCTGGGTGCCGACCGCGTAGTTGTGGGGCGCGACCAGGAAGATGAGCGTCCCGAACGCCACCACGTGCATGGCCAGGATCACCCCCATCAGCCCGGCCGTGCGAACGGTGTCCTCGCGCTTCCAGCGGAACGTGGGCAGCACGGACGGTGTCGCCGGCGCCTCGGCGGCGGCGGTTTCGGGCAGGGTCATTCGGGTCACGCTCCAGCACCTCGTGGAAACACTTCGTGAGATGCCGTGGCCGGTCTCCTGGCTTACGGGGGTCCCGTACCCGCCTTCCCAGGTGCGCGAGGCTCCCAGTGGCGTCGTGGGTACGGACGTCTCTCCATCGTCGACGATCACGATGGCCCGATCACAGTGGCGAGGGCCGCTCCGGACTGGGACCCCTGAGGATCCGTCACCGGTCTTCCCGAGCACCACGGCGGGGAACACCGTAGGGGTCAGGACCCACCCTTGCAAGGCTGCGCACCTGCGCAGGTGTCCAGGATCACAGGCCCCCTCCTGCAACAATGTGCGCATGCATCTCGTACCGGCCGACCGCGCGGGCCACCGCACCATCGACGGACACCGGGTCTGCGAGGCCATCGCCGCGATCGGCGACCCCGCGCACGTCCGCACCTGGGCCGAGCGGTTCTCCCTGCTCGCCGACCCCGGGCGGCTCGCCCTCCTGCTCGCCCTCCACCGGGCCGGCCCGCTCGCCGTCTCCGACCTCGCCGTCGCCACCGGCATGCGCGACCCCGCCGTGTCCCAGGCCCTGCGGCTGCTCCGCACCGCGGGCGTGGTCACCGGGGACAAGGACGGGCGGGTCGTGCGCTACCGGCTCGTGGACGAGGCCATGCGCCCCCTCCTCGACGCGTGCGCCGCCGCCGAACACCACGAGCCCACCGTGGCCGTCGGCTGACCGGCCCCCCGGAGGACACGCCGGGGCCCGGCCGGAGCAACCGCGGACCCGGTCAGGCCGCCTGGCAGGCGGGGCACCAGAAGAGGTTGCGCGCGGCGTGCTGCTCCGTCCGGACGTCGGTGCCGCAGACCAGGCAGGGCATCGCGGCCCGCCGGTAGACGTACACCTCGCCGCCGTGGTCGTCGACACGCGGCGGGCGGCCCATCGCCTCGGGGGTGTGCTCGGGCCGGACGGTGTCGATCCGGCCCGCGCCGACGCCCTCGCGCATCAGGGCGACCAGGTCGGCCCAGATCGCGTCCCACTCGCCCCGGGTGAGGTCGCGGCCGGCGCGGTGCGGGTTGATCCCGTGGCGGAACAGCACCTCGGCCCGGTAGACGTTGCCCACCCCGGCCAGCACCTTCTGGTCCATCAGCAGCGCGGCGACGGTCGTCCGGCTGGCCGATATCCGGCGCCAGGCGGCCTGCGGGTCGGCGTCGGCGCGCAGCGGGTCGGGGCCCAGCCGGGCGGCGACGGCGGCCTTCTCCGCGCCGGTGACCAGCGCGCAGGTGTTGGGGCCGCGCAGATCGGCGTAGCCGTCGTCGTTGGCCAGCCGCAGCCGGACCAGGCCGACCGGCTCGGGCGCGGGCCCGGTGCCGAAGGCGAAGCCGCCGTAGAGGCCGAGGTGGACGTGCACCCAGGCGCCCTCCTCGAAGCCGAGGAACAGGTGCTTGCCGACGGCTTCGGCCGCGGTGAGCAGCTGCCCGTCGATGGCCTTGGCCTCGTCGGCGAACCGGCCCTGCGGGCTGGACACCTCGACCGGGCGGCCGCCGAAGGCCTTCCGGTTCTCGGCGGCGAGGCGGTGGATGATGTGGCCTTCCGGCACGGGCGTCAGCTCCCCCGGGGTGGTTCGACAGGACCTGCACATCATCGCAGTCGGCGCCGACAGCACCGGATCGTCGCAGGTCAGCGGACCGGCATGCCCATCAGCCGGGCCAGGATGACGCGGTCCAGCTCGGCGGCGGTGCCGGCCACGTCCAGGTACGAGTTGTCGATGATCGGCAGCCCGGAGTTGTACCAGCCGGCCATCCGGCCGTGGATCCGCGCCACCTCCTCGTCACCGAGCCGCCGGGTGCCGCCGCGCCTGGCGTTGCGGTGCAGCACGGAGTCCAGGCTGGGCAGCAGCACGACCGGGATCATGCCGGGGCCGATGTGCCGCTTCCAGCCGCCGAGGCCGATGGCCGGGCGGTCCGGGAAGACGGCGTCGTCGATGATGCAGGAGATGCCGTTGGCGAGGTAGTTGCGGCAGGCGAAGCCGCAGGTGCGGCGGGCCAGCCGGTACTGCGCCTCGGAGGCGTTGTTCCAGCCGGACTGCGGGTTGGCGAAGCCGGACTGCACCCACTCGCGGACGTCGTCCAGGCTGATGTGCGCAGTCGGGCTGGGCCGGCGCTCGGCCCAGTACCGGGCGACGGTGGTCTTGCCCGCCCCGGCCGGGCCGATCAGCAGGACGGCGATCGGACTGGCGGGCGCGTGCCGCTGCGGCGGGTGGGCGGGGAGTTGCACGGGCGCGCCGGAGGGCAGCACGAAGTGCCCGGTGGCCCCGACGGGGACCGGCGCACTGGGCGCGGGCGCGGGTGCGGCCGGAGCGGGCGCGGAGACAGGAGCCGGAGCGGGCGGCACGGGAGCAGGCGGCACCGGAACGAGCGGCACCGGAGCGGCCGGAGCCGGCGGCGCAGCGGCGGGAACGGGAGCCGGAACGGGCGGCACCGGCGGCGGCGCGGCGGCCCCCGACGGCTGCGGCCCCGGCGGAGCGGCGGGACGCGGCGGGACGTGCCCACCCCCGGCGTACTGCGTCACGGTCACCTCCCGACACCTCTCAGCGGGGAGACTACACGGCGGCCCGGCGGCGGGCACAGTCCGCCGCCGGGCCGCAGAC
>NZ_JBHXMU010000018.1:74322-139862 GCF_042720685.1 Kitasatospora sp. NPDC058492 | reverse complement strand
CGCCCGGTTACATTCCGAACCCGGAAGCTAAGCCTTACAGCGCCGATGGTACTGCAGGGGGGACCCTGTGGGAGAGTAGGACGCCGCCGAACAATCATTCCGAAAAGACCCCCTCCCTTCTGGGAGGGGGTCTTTTTGCGTTAACCTCTGCCGACACACGAACCAGAGTTTGTCGGAGAGGCGCGATCCGTTGCAGAACCTGACCCTTACCTGGCAGTCCGCCGGGGGCGCCGCGGTCGCTCTCTACGGCGGGGCGTACGCCGCCGCCAGGGTCCGGAAGCCGTCCCTGTCGGCGCTGCTGCGGGAGGCCGGCACGCTGCTGGCGCTGTTCGCGCTCTGGCAGCTGGTGGGCCACCTCTCGGTGATGAGCGGAGACCACGCGCTGGACCGGGCGGATTGGATCCACCGCACCGAGTCGGCGATCGGTCTACCGGACGAGGCGTCCTGGCAGGCGGCCGTCACGCCGTACCCGGTGCTGGTGAGGCTCGCGAACTACTACTACGCGGCGATGCACTTCGCGGTGATGCTGGCGGTGCTGCTCTGGGTGTTCGTGCGGCACCGGGAGCGGTACGCGTGGGTGCGGAACACGGTGGTGATCACCACGGCGGTCTGTCTGCTGGTGCAGTTCATCCCGGTGGCGCCGCCCCGGATGCTGCCGCAGCACGGGTTCGTCGACGTGGCCGCCGAGTACGGGCAGTCGGTGTACGGGGGCGCGATGGGCGGTGTGGTGGTGGCCGACCAGCTGTCGGCGATGCCGTCGGTGCACGTCGCGTGGTGCGTGCTGGCGGCGGTCGCGGTGGTGCGGGTCTCGCGGAGTCCGCTGCGGTGGGTGATGGTGCTGCACCCGGTGCTGACCGTCGCGGTGGTCGTGGTGACCGCGAACCACTTCTGGGCGGACGGCATCGTCGCCGTCGTGATCCTGCTGCTCGCGTACGCCGCCCAGGCCCTGGTGGCACGTCGCCGGGGTCGGGCCTCCGTCGACACGGAGGTCCGACCCCGGTACGCCGCGGCGGATCAGCCGCAGCGGGTCATTTGACCGGCAGGGCGATCCTGCCCCAGGAGCCGTTGCTGAGCGCGGAGGTGGCCCAGTACCAGGCGGTGAGCCCGGAGACGGCCGCGACCCAGCCGGCGAACTTGGCGAGGCCGCTGTAGCCGCCGAAGACGGCGATGGCGTTCAGCAGCAGGGACAGCGTGAGCAGGCCGTAGACGGCGCGGCTGAACAGGCCCGCGCCCCAGCTGGCGGCGGTCAGGGTGAGGGCGAGCAGGGCCCAGAGCAGGAGGAACAGGCCGGCGGCGTTCTTGCCCGCCCCGCCGGCTGTCGACCAGGTCGCCCAGAAGGCGCCGAGGCTGGTGAAGGCCGTTCCGGTGAAGCCCTCGCCGCCGCGGAGCTGCCACAGGCCCGCGATGAAGAGGGTGACTCCGCCGACCAGATGGGCGAGGTGTGCCGCGTCCCCGACCCCGGTGCCGCTGAAGACGCCGGTGGAGAGCAGGCCGTAGGCGAGCAGTGTGAGGCCGAGTGCGAGGTAGCCGAGGTTACCCGCGTCGGCTCCGGTGGAGCGGGCGTTCGTTGCCCCGGTAGCTTCGTTGCTCACCGGAGGCTCCTTTCACTTTGGGCGCGCGCAGGGCGCAGTCAACGCAGTGGTGTGGTCCGATGAGGTGGATGCGCGCGACCGCGCCGAGGGCGCACGGCTGGAGCGTGCGCGGGCTGCGGTCAGAAGTGATGGGTCGGCGGGAGAGCCGCCGGTCCTGTCCCCGCCGGGGGATTCCCCGGTGAGATCGGTGTACCCGGACGTACTCGCTTGTACCCTTGTGAATATAACAATTTGTGACGATGTCAGCTGTGGAACGCTCAGGGCCGACCGGGGAGCCAGGGGCTGACCGAGAGGCGGTGTCGGCTCACGAGGCGCGCTGGGTCGGCACCCGCAGGGTCAGGATGGCCATGTCGTCGGACGGCGGTTCCGGGGCGAAGCGCTCGACGGCGCGCTGCACCCGCATCGCGACCGCCCCGGCGGTCAGGCCGGTACAGCCGGTGAGCACCTCGGCGAGGCCGTCGTCGCCCAGCATCCGGCTGCCCTCGCGGCGTTCGGTGACGCCGTCGGTGACGCACAGCAGGACCTCGCCGGGGGAGAGCACCAGGCGCTCGGCGGTGAGGTCGAGGTCCTCCATGACGCCGAGCAGCGGCTGCGGGGTGGCGGCCCGGTCGACCTGGCCGTCGGTGCCCAGCCGGAGCGGCAGCGGGTGGCCGGCGCAGACCAGGGACAGTTCGATGCTGCCGTCCGGGCGGGGCGTCAGTTCGCCGTAGAGCAGGGTGAGGAAGCGGCTGCGCGAACCCTCGTCCAGGATGGCCGCGTTGAGGCGGCGGAGCACCTGCGGTGCGTCCAGGCCCTCGCGGGCGAGCAGGCGCAGCGAGTGCCGGGCGAGGCCGGTGACCGAGGCGGCCTCGGGGCCGGTGCCGCAGACGTCGCCGATGGCGAAGCCGTAGGTGCCCTCGCGGATGGTGAACAGGTCGTAGAAGTCGCCGCCGACCTCGTTGCCCTCGCCGGCGGCCTGGTAGTAGACGTCGACCTCGACGCCCGGGATCTCGGGCAGGTCCGGCGGCAGCAGGCTGCGTTGCAGGGCCTGGCTGGTGGCGGTGCGCTCGGAGTAGAGGCGGGAGTTGTCGAGCGCGAGGGCGGCCCGGCGGGAGAGGTCCTCGGCGAGTTCGAGGATCTCCTGGCGGAACCGGACGCCGGCCGGGACGCCGAGCGCGAGCAGGCCGATGACCCGGTTGCGGGCGGTCAGCGGCAGGACGACGGTCTCGCCGAGCAGTCCGGCGAGTTCGGGGCTGTCGGTGAGGCCGCCGGCGGCGGCGGTCTCGGCGGGCGCCGACCAGAAGCGGACGCCGTGGGTCGGGCCGGCGTCGGGGGCCGGGGTCTTGTCGAGCAGGTCGCGCAGCGGGTCGATCCGGTCCTCGTCCTCGTGCAGGACGAAGGCGAGGCCGGCCGCGGCGCCGTGGTCGCCCTTGGTGTAGACGGCGCACCAGGAGGCGAGGGTGGGGACGGCCATCTGGGCCATCAGGGCGAGGGTCTGCTCGTGTTCGAGGGTGCCGGCGAGCAGGTCGGAGGCCTCGACGAGGAAGGACAGCGAGCCCCGGCGGAGTCGTTCGAGCTCGGTCAGCCGGGTGCTCTCGACGGCGAGGGCGACCCGGTCGGCGGCGAACTGCAGCCGCAGGGCGTCCTCGTTGTCGTAGCGGCCGGGCGCGGCGGTGGCGATGCCGAGCGAGCCGATCAGCCGGCCCTCGACCTTGAGCGGGACGGTGACCAGGGAGCGCATGCCGCTGCCGGTGAGCAGGGGCAGGCCGGTCGGGCGGGAGGTGAGGTCCTCGTGGACGGAGGGCAGCCGGGCGGAGTCGTAGCGGCTGCCGGTGTCGACCGGGAAGCGGGTGTGCCGGCGGTGTCCGGAGGTGAAGCCGGTGGCGGCGCGGACCTCGAACTCGGTCTCGTCGTCGGTGGTCAGCAGCAGGTATGCGGCGTCGGCGTCGAGCAGGTCGCGGGCGCGTTCGACGGTGCGCTGGAGCAGGGTGTCGAGGTCGTCGGTGGCGACCGGGCCGGCCAGCAGGTCGAGCCGGGGGCCGGTCGGGTCGGAACGCTCGCCGGGCAGGGCGCGGGCGGGGGAGCGAAGCACCGCGCGGTCGGGTTCGAGGACGAGCAGGCAGAGGGTGGAGGGGACGCCCTCGGTGTCGCGTACGCGGACCTGGACGCCGTACACCTCGACCTCGTGGCCGTCCGCGCGGCGGACGCCGTAGCCGCCCTCCCAGCGGGCCAGCCGCAGGGTGTCGGCGAGGCCGAGGCCGCGGCCGGCGGACTGCGGCCAGACGGCGAGGTCGGCCCAGGGGCGGCCGAGGACGGTGGCGGCGGGGTACTGGAAGAGCGCCTCGGCGTCCGGGTTCCAGGCGAGGACGCGGCCGTCCTCGTCGAGCTGGACGACGGCGACGTGCACCGGGCCGGGGCCGCTGGGCAGGTCGCTGTCGGGGGTCGCGGGGACGGCGTAGCGGGTGCCGGCCACGGGGGCGGGCAGGGCGAGCCGGAACCAGACGGTCTTGCGCCCGGCCGCGTACTCGACGCCCCAGCGCTCGGCGAGGGCGGAGCACATCAGCAGGCCGCGGCCGCCCTCGCCGTCGGGGTCGGCGTAGCGGTCGGAGGCGGTGACGGGGCCGTCGCCGAGGGAGGGCAGGCCGCGTTCGGGGTGGTGGTCGGTGACTTCGATCCGGACGGTGCCCTCCTCCCGCAGGCAGCACACCTCGGCGGCGGTGCCGGCGTGGACGACGGCGTTGGTGACCAGTTCGCTGACCAGGACGACGGCGTCGTCGACGACCTCGGGCAGACCCCAGCCGAGCAGCGCGTCCCGTACGAAGCCCCGGGCGGCGGCTGCGGACCGGCCGTCGGGGTCGAAGGTGGCGGCTGCGCGCGCGGTGACCACGTTGCCACTTCTCCTCTGCTGCTCTGGCCTTGACTGTCCGGGGCGTGGCGCCGACTCCCGGTGCGTGCCGCCGGGGTGGCGGCGCTGGGTCGGGTCATGGCCCGGTGCAGCGCTCCACCCTACTTTCCGCTTGGTTCCCCGTGGGGACGGGGCGTTGAAACAGGCACCTGAGAGTGATTCTGCCCACCTGTTTCGGACGGTCGGCTACCAACCGGGCGCAACCGGCCGTATACCCGGCGCCGGTGCTGCCAGACTGGGGGGTCCGCGACGGCCGGTCGGAGCAGTACGGTCGATGCGGGTGCCGGTGTGCCGTGTGGGGCGCCGGTACGCAGCCCGACCGGGCCGGTGCCCCGGTGCGTGCCGTACCGGCACGGACGGTCACCGGGAAAGTTCACGATGTGGGAGGGGCCCGTTGAGTTCGGCCACCAAGGACGCAACCGGTACGACGCCGCCCGTTCCGCGCGGTGGGCGGTCCGGGACCGCGCCGCGGAACGCGGCCGGCCGGCGAGTGAGCCACAACCGGGGGGCGGAGCCGGCCGAACTGCGGAAGCTGCTGGCCGCGCTGACCGCGATGCGGGACGGCAACTTCCGCCGCCGGCTGACGGTTCCGGGGGACGGTCCGCTGGCGGAGATCGCCGCGGTGTTCAACGAGGTCGCCGAGCGCAATCAGCACCTGACCGGCGAACTGGCCCGGGTGCGGCGGGCGGTGGGCCGCGAGGGCCGGCTGAACGAGCGGCTGGAGACCGGCGCGGGCGAGGGCGCCTGGATGGCGGCCGTCGACAACTGCAACGCGCTGATCGACGATCTGGCCCGTCCGATGGCCGAGGTGGGCCGGGTGCTCTCCTCGATCGCCGAGGGCGACCTGGACCAGAAGATGGAGCTGCGCTCGCTGCACAGCAACGGGGTGAGCCACCCGCTGCGCGGCGAATACCTGAAGATCGGCCGGACCGTCAACGGGCTGGTGGACCAGCTCTCGGAGTTCACCGACGAGGTGACCCGGGTGGCCCGCGAGGTGGGCACCGAGGGCAAGCTGGGCGGCCAGGCCAAGGTCCGCAGTGTGTCCGGCAGTTGGAAGGACCTGGCGGATTCGGTCAACACCATGGCCGGCCGGCTGACCGCGCAGGTGCGCAACATCGCCCAGGTGACCACCGCGGTGGCCAAGGGCGACCTGTCCCGCAAGGTCACCGTCGAGGTGGCCGGCGAGATGCTGGAGCTGAAGAACACCGTCAACACGATGGTGGACCAGCTGAACGGGTTCGCCGCCCAGGTCACCGGGGTGGCCAGGGACGTGGGCACCGAGGGCCGGCTCGGCGGCCAGGCGCAGGTGCCGGGCGTGGCCGGGGTCTGGCGGGACCTGACCGACTCGGTGAACTTCATGGCCGACAACCTGACCGGCCAGGTGCGCAACATCGCCCAGGTGACCACGGCGGTGGCGCGCGGGGACCTCTCGCAGAAGATCGAGGTGGACGCGCGCGGCGAGATGCTGGAGCTGAAGAACACCATCAACACGATGGTCGACCAGCTCTCCGGTTTCGCCGAACAGGTGACCAGGGTGGCCCGCCAGGTGGGCACCGAGGGGCGGCTCGGCGGTCAGGCGCAGGTGCCCGGGGCGGCCGGGGTGTGGCGCGACCTGACCGACAACGTCAACTTCATGGCGAACAACCTCACCGATCAGGTGCGCAACATCGCGCAGGTGACGACCGCGGTCGCCAAGGGCGACCTGTCGCAGAAGATCCAGGTGGACGCGCGCGGGGAGATCCTGGAGCTGAAGAACACCATCAACACGATGGTGGACCAGCTGGGCGCCTTCGCCGACGAGGTCACCAGGGTGGCCCGGGACGTCGGCACCGAGGGCATCCTCGGCGGTCAGGCGAGCGTGCCCGGGGTGTCCGGGACGTGGAAGGACCTGACCAACAGCGTCAACCTGATGGCCAACAACCTGACCAGCCAGGTCCGCAACATCGCCGAGGTGACCACGGCGGTGGCGCGCGGCGACGTGTCGAAGAAGATCACCGTCGACGCCCGGGGCGAGATCCTGGAGCTGGTGACGACCGTCAACACCATGGTCGACCAGCTGTCGGCGTTCGCCGACGAGGTGACCCGGGTCGCCCGCGAGGTGGGCACCGAGGGGATCCTGGGCGGCCAGGCGCGGGTGCGCGGGGTGTCGGGGATCTGGAAGGACCTGACCGACAACGTCAACTTCATGGCGTCCAACCTGACCGGGCAGGTCCGCAACATCGCCGAGGTCGCCACCGCGGTGGCCCGCGGCGACCTGTCCAAGAAGATCACCATCGAGGCGCAGGGCGAGGTCGCCGCCCTCGCCGGGACCTTGAACACCATGGTCGACCAGCTCTCCTCCTTCGCGGTGGAGGTGACCAGGGTGGCCCGCGAGGTCGGCACCGACGGCACCCTGGGCGGTCAGGCGAGCGTGCCGGGCGTGGCCGGCATCTGGAAGGACCTGACCGACAACGTCAACCTGATGGCCAACAACCTCACCGGCCAGGTCCGCAACATCGCGCTGGTGATCACGGCGGTGGCCCGCGGCGACCTCTCGCAGAAGATCGACGTCGACGCGCGCGGCGAGATCCTCCAGCTCAAGACCAGCATCAACACCATGGTCGACCAGCTGTCCGCGTTCGCCGACGAGGTCACCCGGGTCGCCCGCGAGGTGGGCACCGACGGGCGGCTCGGCGGCCAGGCCCGGGTACCCGGCGTGGACGGCACCTGGCAGGACCTCACCGAATCGGTGAACGAACTGGCCAACAACCTGACCCGGCAGGTGCGCGCGATCGCCCAGGTCGCCACCGCCGTGACCAGGGGCGACCTGAGCCTGCGGATCGACGTGGACGCCGCGGGGGAGCTCGACGAGCTCAAGGACAACATCAACCAGATGATCGCCAACCTGCGCGAGACCACCCGCACCAACCAGGAGCAGGACTGGCTCAAGACCAACCTGGCCCGGATCTCCGGCCTGCTCCAGGGCCGCCGGGACCTGGAGGCCGTCGCCTCGCTGATCATGACCGAGCTGACCCCGGTGGTCTCCGCCCAGCACGGCGCCTTCTTCCTCGCCCAGCCGGCCGGCCGCACCGCCGAGCTGATCACCGAGGACGACGACGAGAACGACACCGTCCTGCGGCTGATCGGCAGTTACGGCTACCAGCGGCGCGCGATGCCGACCACCTTCCGGCCCGGCGAGTCGCTGATCGGGCAGGCCGCGGTGGAGAAGCGGGCGATCATCCTCAAGGAGGCGCCGCCCGGATACCTCAAGATCGCCTCCGGCCTCGGCGAGGCCTCGCCGGCCCACATCGTGGTGCTGCCGGTGCTGTTCGAGGGCCGGCTGCTGGGCGTGATCGAGCTGGCCACCTTCAGCTCCTTCACCACCGTCGCGCTGGACTTCCTCAACCAGATCGCCGACCTGATCGGCGTCACCGTCAACACCATCAGCGTCAACACCAAGACCGAGGGTCTGCTGCTGGAGTCCCAGCGGCTCACCGCCGAACTCTCGATGCGATCCGCCGAGTTGGAGGCGCGCCAGGAGGAACTGGAGCGCACCAACGAGGAGTTGCAGGAGAAGGCCGAGCAACTCGCCCAGCAGAACCGCGATATCGAGATCAAGAACAGCGAGATCGAGGAGGCCCGGCAGGTCCTGGAGGAGCGCGCCGAGCAGCTCGCCCTGGCCTCCCGGTACAAGAGCGAGTTCCTCGCCAACATGTCGCACGAGCTGCGCACCCCGCTCAACTCGCTGCTGATCCTGGCCAAGCTGCTCTCCGACAACAACGAGGGCAACCTCTCGCCCAAGCAGGTCGAGTTCGCCGACACCATCCACGGCGCCGGCTCCGACCTGCTCCAGCTGATCAACGACATCCTCGACCTCTCCAAGGTCGAGGCCGGCAAGATGGACGTCCGCCCGGCCCGGATCGCCCTGGTCCAGCTGGTCGACTACGTCGAGGCCACCTTCCAGCCGGTCGCGCTGGACAAGAACCTGGACTTCGCCGTCCGGGTCTCGCCCGCCCTGCCGGTCACCCTGCACACCGACGAGCAGCGGCTCCAGCAGGTGCTGCGCAACCTGATCTCCAACGCCGTCAAGTTCACCGACGCCGGCGCGGTCGACTTCTCGATCTCCCCGGCCGGCGCGGAGGTCCCGCAGCACGTGCGCGAGCGGCTGCTGGAGTCCGGCTCGATCAAGGACCCGGACGACGAGCTGATCGCCTTCGCGGTCTCCGACACCGGCATCGGCATCCCCGGCAACAAGCTGCGGGAGATCTTCGAGGCGTTCAAGCAGGCCGACGGCACCACCAGCCGCAAGTACGGCGGCACCGGGCTCGGCCTGTCGATCAGCCGCGAGATCGCGCGGCTGCTGGGCGGCGAGATCCACGCCGAGAGCGAGCTGGGCAAGGGCTCCACGTTCACGCTCTACCTGCCGCTGCGCACCGAGGCCCCGGGCGCGACCCAGGTCGAGCGCCCGGCCGTGTCGAGCGTCCCGACGCTGCGCGCCTCCGTCGGCGTGACCCCGATCGGGGTGCCCGTGCCGGTCGGCGAGAACCCGGCCGACCACTGGGCCCAGGAGGTCCGCGAGCTGGCCGAGGAGCGCCGCCGCGGAGCGGTGGAGCGCCGGCGCAGCGCCGCCCTGGACGCCGCCGCCGGGGCCCGCCCGGTGGAGCCCGCCCCGCCCCGCCCCAGCCGCAGCGACGTGCGCTTCGACGGCCAGCAGGTGCTGATCGTGGACGACGACGTCCGCAACGTGTTCGCCCTCACCAGCGTGCTGGAGCAGCACGGCCTGACCGTCCTGTACGCCGAGAACGGGCGCGAGGGCATCGAGATGCTGGAGCAGCACGAGAACGTGGCGCTGGTCCTGATGGACATCATGATGCCGGAGATGGACGGCTACGCGACCACCGAGGCGATCCGCCGGATGCCCCAGTTCGCGGGCCTGCCGATCATCGCGCTGACCGCGAAGGCGATGAAGGGCGACCGGGAGAAGTCGCTGGAGGCGGGCGCCACCGACCACATCACCAAGCCGGTGGAGACCGACCACCTGCTGGCGGTGATGCGCGAGTGGCTGCGGTCGGACCGCGCGTAGCGCCGGGGGAGGGCGCGAACTCCGGGGCGGGCTCCGGGGTTCGCGCCGTCCGGTGGGCCGGTTTGCTGGCGGTCGGGCCCGGGAACCCGGTAGGGTCACCGATCGTTGCGAACAGTGACCGGACGGCGACACGCTGCTGAGCGTGCGCCGGAGCACTGGCCGCGCGCCGCTCCGGATCGGGTCACGACGGAGCGATGTGCCGGGCGAGGGGGTGCGGCTAGCATGACCGGGGTAGCGGTGGGCAGGACGCGAGTGCCATCACCGGGCGGCAGGCAGGCGACAGGAGGGCGAGCCCTGATGCAGAAGGCGAAGATCCTCCTGGTCGACGACCGACCGGAGAACCTGCTGGCGCTGGAGGCGATCCTCTCCGCGCTGGACCAGACGCTGGTGCGCGCCGTCTCCGGCGAGGAGGCGCTCAAGGCGCTGCTCACCGACGACTTCGCGGTGATCCTGCTGGACGTCCAGATGCCCGGGATGGACGGCTTCGAGACGGCCGCCCACATCAAGCGCCGCGAGCGCACCCGGGACATCCCGATCATCTTCCTGACCGCGATCAACCACGGACCGCACCACACCTTCCGCGGCTACGCGGCCGGGGCCGTGGACTACATCTCCAAGCCCTTCGACCCGTGGGTGCTGCGCGCCAAGGTCTCGGTCTTCGTCGACCTGTACGTGAAGAACTGCCAGCTGAAGGAGCAGGCCGCGCTGCTGCGGCTGCAACTGGAGGCGGGCGGCGGCGAGCCGCCCCTGGGAGGGGCGCTGCTGGGCGAGCTGTCCGCGCGGCTGGCGGCGGTCGAGGAGCAGGCGGAGGCGCTGGGCAAGCAGCTGGACGGCGTCGAGGACGCCGGGGTGGCGGCCACCGCGGCGCACCTGGAGCGCAAGCTGGCAGGGCTGCGCCGGGCCCTGGACGCGCTCCGGCCGGGAACCGCGTAACCGGTCGGCGGGGTTCACTCCTGCGGGTGAATTTCTGGCGCGGCCGGGTGAAACCGGGTCAGCGTGACGGTGTGTCTGCGACACGTCCCTGAGTCCCGGCTCGGGCACATGTGCACTGGTGGCCCACCCCGGTAGGCTGCTGACCCATGGCCACTCGTACGCCCGGAAGCGCGGCACGCAACCCGAGTCCGGGACCGTCCAAGAAGGCCGCGGCGAAGGCCCCGGGCAAGCCGCCCGCGAAGAAGGCGGCGGCCAAACCGGCCCCGCCGTCCCCGCCGCCGCCCAAACCGATACTCTTCCGGGCCGTCCGGGCCGTCTGGCTCGGCGTGGCGAACAGCATCGCCGCGATCTTCCGGGGCTTCGGCGACGGGGCCAAGAACCTCCACCCGGCCCACCGCAAGGACGGGCTGGGCCTGCTGCTGTTCGCACTCGCGCTGGTGACCGCCGCCGGCACCTGGTTCAGCCCGCAGGGCTGGCTGGGCGAGGCGGCCACCGCCGTGGTGTCCGGGCTGTTCGGGCGGCTCGACGTGCTGGTGCCGTTCCTGCTGGCCGGGATCGCGGTCCGGCTCTGGCGCCACCCGGAGCTGCCGGAGGCCAACGGCCGGATCATGATCGGCCTGAGCGCGCTGCTGGTCGGCGTCCTCGGCCTGGTGCACATCGGCTGCGGCGCGCCCATGATGGGCAGCGGCGCCTCGCGGATAAGGGCGGCCGGCGGGATCATCGGCTGGGCCGTGTCCACCCCGATGATGGCCGCCGCCGGGCCGGCGCTGGCCGTGCCGCTGCTCCTGCTGCTGTCCTTCTTCGGCCTGCTGGTGGTCACCGCCACCCCGGTCAACCGCATTCCCGAGCGGCTGCGGTCGGCCGGCGTGCGCCTCGGCGTGGTGGAGCCCGGGCCGGAGGACGAGCTGCGCGAGGGGCGTACGCCGGAGCGCGACCTGTCCACCGAGCCGCCCGAGGACGCGGACCCCGCCGCGCTGCCGTTCACCGTGGGCAGCGAGGACCCGGGCGACGAGGTGGCCGCCCGCCGTCGGCGCCGCCGCCGCAAGCCGACGGACGACGAGGACCAGCCCGACGCCGTCCGGGTGTCCCTGGACAAGGAGCCGCTGGACCCGTACGCCACCCGCGACCTCGCCGCCGGCGCCGCCGCCGACCTGGACGGGGCACTCGTCTACGGCGTGCCCGCCTCCTCGGCGGTGGCGAACATGATGCACCAGGTGCAGGACCGCACCGCCCCGCCGGAGGAGGCCGCCGTCCCGGCCGCCCGCAGCGCGGGCCCGGGCGCGCCCGAGGAGCACGGCCCGGCCCCGGTGCGGATGGAGCAGCTCCAGCTGGCCGGCGACGTCACCTACGCGCTGCCCCCGCTCGACCTGCTGGAGCGCGGTGGCCCGGCCAAGGCCCGCAGCGCCCTCAGCGACGAGGTGGTGGCCCAGCTCAGCAGCACCTTCGCCGAGTTCAAGGTGGACGCCAGGGTCACCGGCTTCACCCGGGGCCCGACGGTGACCCGCTACGAGGTCGAGCTCGGCCCGGCCGTCAAGGTGGAGCGGATCACCGCGCTCGCCAAGAACATCGCGTACGCGGTGGCCAGCGCCGACGTGCGGATCATCAGCCCGATCCCGGGCAAGTCCGCGGTCGGCATCGAGATCCCCAACCGGGACCGCGAGATGGTCAACCTCGGCGACCTGCTGCGCTCGCGCACGGCCGCCGAGGACACCCACCCGATGGTCGTCGGCATGGGCAAGGACGTCGAGGGCCAGACCGTGATGGCCAACCTCGCCAAGATGCCGCACATCCTGGTGGCCGGCGCGACCGGCGCGGGCAAGTCGTCCTGCATCAACTGCCTGATCACCTCGATCCTGGCCCGGGCCACCCCGGACGAGGTGCGGATGGTGCTGGTCGACCCCAAGCGGGTCGAACTGACCGCGTACGAGGGCATCCCGCACCTGATCACGCCGATCATCACCAACCCGAAGAAGGCCGCCGAGGCCCTCCAGTGGGTGGTCCGCGAGATGGACCTGCGCTACGACGACCTCGCGGCGTTCGGCTTCCGGCACGTGGACGACTTCAACGCGGCGGTGAAGGCCGGCACGGTCACCCCGCCGCTCGGCAGCGAGCGCGAGCTGACCCCGTACCCGTACCTGCTGGTGATCGTCGACGAGCTGGCCGACCTGATGATGGTGGCGCCGCGCGACGTCGAGGACTCGGTGGTCCGGATCACCCAGCTGGCCCGCGCGGCCGGCATCCACCTGGTGCTGGCCACCCAGCGGCCCTCGGTGGACGTGGTCACCGGTCTGATCAAGGCCAACGTGCCGTCCCGGCTGGCCTTCGCGACCTCCGCGATGGCCGACTCCCGGGTCATCCTGGACCAGCCCGGCGCGGAGAAGCTGATCGGCAAGGGCGACGCGCTGTTCCTGCCGATGGGCGCCGGCAAGCCGATCCGCCTCCAGGGCGCGTTCGTCACCGAGGCGGAGATCGCCGCGGTGGTGCAGCACTGCAAGGACCAGCTGACCGCCGTCTACCGGGACGACGTGACGGTCGGCGGCGGGGCCAAGAAGGAGATCGACGAGGAGATCGGCGACGACCTGGACCTGCTGATCCAGGCGGCCGAGCTGGTGGTCTCCACCCAGTTCGGCTCGACCTCGATGCTCCAGCGCAAGCTCCGGGTCGGCTTCGCCAAGGCGGGGCGGCTGATGGACCTGATGGAGTCGCGCGGGATCGTCGGGCCGAGCGAGGGTTCCAAGGCCCGCGACGTCCTGGTGAAGCCGGACGAGCTGGACGGGGTGCTGGTCGGTCTGCGCGGCTGACGACCCGCGCCTGCGACGAGTGTTCACCCGTTCGGAGGAGGGTAGGCGCGTGAAGGGGAACCGAACGCCCGTACGCCGCGTCACAGGCCGGAAAGCGAACCCCCCGGGTTCCCCGCGCGGGCCCGCTGACGGCCGTTCAGCGGGGTGCCGGGCACCCGTCGGGGCGGGCGCGCGCATTCGGGCCTGTTCCGCTTGAGAAACGATCCGCCCGCGCCCCTAGACTGTTCCCCAGCAGGTGGCCATCCGCTCGAAAGGCGTGCCCCGTGACCATCGGCAAGTCCCCCGACCGCGAGAACGCCCCGTCGTCCGTCGAGCCGACCGACGACGCGGTGCAGGCGGCCGATGCCCCGAGCATCGGCCGGGTGCTGTCCACCGCCCGGATCGAGGCCGGGCTCACGGTGGACCAGGTGAGTACGGCGACCCGGGTCCGGGTGCCGATCGTCCACGCCATCGAGGAGGACGACTTCGGCCGCTGCGGCGGCGACTTCTACGCCCGCGGGCACATCCGCGCGATCGCCCGCGAGGTCGGCGTCGACGGCGAGGCCCTGATCGCCCGGTACGACGCCGCGCACGGCGGCTCGCCCGCCTCCAAGCGGCCGACCCAGCTGATCGACAGCGGCCCGATCAAGGTGCCCGGCCGCGGCCGGCCGAACTGGGCGGCGGCCATGGTCTCCGCGATCGTCGTGGTGGTCGTCCTGATCGGCTTCAACCTGGTCAGCGGCAAGGACGGCCACACCGGCACCGGCTCCGCCAGCGCGCCGCTGCCCAGCGGCTCCGGCACCGGCTCGGTCGCCTCCGTGCCCTCGCCCACCGTGCAGCCGCCGGCGCCCGTGCCGAGTGCGGCCGCGATCGCCGCCGTCCCGGCCGACAAGGTCACCGTGAAACTGGTCGCCGAGGGCAGCACCAGCTGGGTGTCCGCGGTGGACGGCAGCGGGAAGTCGCTGTTCCAGAACAACATCAGCGACGGCCAGGACCAGACCTTCACCGACCCCAAGCAGATCAAGCTGGTGCTCGGAAACGGCGGGGCCGTGCACGCGTACGTCAACGGCAAGGATCTCGGCCTCCTCGGCAAGGACGGCCAGGTGGTGCACGTCACGTACACCCCCGGCGATCCGCAGGCGGGCTGACCACAGGCCTGCGGAGGCCCTGGAGAGCGGCCCTGCGGCCTGGCGAAGATCTGGTAATCCGAGGCGCGCGGCCTCCGGGGCGAACGGCACCGGAGGCCGCGCGTTAATCTTGGCCCTATGCCTGAACGCCGTACTGTCGCCCTTGTCACGCTCGGATGCGCCCGCAACGAGGTGGACTCCGAGGAACTCGCCGGGCGACTGGAAGCCGACGGCTGGTTGCTCGTCGACGACGCCGCCGAAGCGGACGTCGCCGTCGTCAACACCTGCGGCTTCGTCGAGGCCGCCAAGAAGGACTCCGTGGACGCCCTGCTGGAGGCCAACGACCTCAAGGGGCACGGCCGCACCCAGGCCGTCGTCGCGGTCGGCTGCATGGCCGAGCGCTACGGCAAGGAGCTCGCCGACGCCCTGCCCGAGGCCGACGGCGTGCTCGGCTTCGACGACTACTCCGACATCTCCGACCGCCTCCAGACCATCCTCTCCGGCGGCCACCACGCCCCGCACCTCCCGCGCGACCGCCGCAAGCTTCTGCCGATCAGCCCGGCCGAGCGGCAGTCCGCCGCCGAGGCCGTCGCGCTGCCCGGCCACGGCGCCGCCGAGACCCCGGCCGAGCCGATCACCGACCTGCCCGAGGGCCTCGCCCCGGCCTCCGGCCCGCGCACCCTGCGCAAGCGGCTCGACGACAACCCGGTCGCCTCGGTCAAGCTCGCCTCCGGCTGCGACCGGCGGTGCTCCTTCTGCGCCATCCCGGCGTTCCGCGGCTCCTTCATCTCCCGCCGCCCCTCCGACGTGCTGCACGAGGCCCAGTGGCTGGCCGAGCAGGGCGTGCGCGAGGTCGTCCTGGTGAGCGAGAACAACACCTCGTACGGCAAGGACCTCGGCGACATCCGGCTGCTGGAGACGCTGCTCGGCGAGATCTCCGCGATCGAGGGCGTCGAGCGGGTCCGGGTCTCCTACCTGCAGCCCGCCGAGATGCGCCCCGGGCTGATCGACGCGATGACCGGGACCACGGACGTGGTGCCCTACTTCGACCTGTCCTTCCAGCACTCGGCGCCCGCCGTGCTGCGCCGGATGCGCCGCTTCGGCTCCACCGACCAGTTCCTGGACCTGCTGAAGACCATCCGCGACCGAGCCCCGCAGGCCGGCGCCCGGTCCAACTTCATCGTCGGCTTCCCCGGCGAGACCGAGGCGGACTTCGCCGAGCTGGAGCGCTTCGTCACGCACGCCGGGCTGGACGCGATCGGCGTCTTCGGCTACTCCGACGAGGACGGCACCGAGGCCGCGACCTACGACGGCAAGCTGTCCGAGGACGTGATCGCCGACCGGCTGAACCGGCTCAGCCGGCTGGCCGAGGAGATGACCGCCCAGCGGGCCGAGCAGCGCGTCGGCACCGAGGTCGAGGTCCTGATCGAGTCCATCGAGGACGGCGTGGTCGAGGGCCGGGCCGCCCACCAGGCCCCCGAGACCGACGGCCTGACCACCCTCACCGGCGTCGAGGACCCGCAGATCGGCCAGTTCCACCGGGCCAAGGTGGTCGCCAGCGAGGGCGTCGACCTGATCGCCGAGGCGCTGGAGCCGGTCCGGGTCCGTCAGGCCCCGGGAGCCGGGGAATGACCAAGGGGCCCGGCGCCCCGGCCGCGGCCCATCCGGGCAGACCGCCGGCCGCGGTGCCGCCGGTGCCGGCTGTCTGGAACATCGCCAACATGCTCACGATGCTCCGGCTGCTGCTGGTGCCGGTCTTCGTGTCGCTGCTGTTCGCCGACGGCGGGCACGACCCCAAGTGGCGCTCGGTCGCCTGGGCGTCGTTCGCCATCGCGATGATCACCGACCTGTTCGACGGCGAGCTGGCCCGGCGCAAGGGCCTGGTCACCGACTTCGGGAAGATCGCCGACCCGATCGCCGACAAGGCGATCATGGGCTCGGCGCTGATCGGCCTCTCGCTGCTCGGAGACCTGCCCTGGTGGGTCACCGCGGTGATCCTGGCCCGCGAACTCGGCATCACCCTGATGCGCTTCTGGGTGATCCGCTACGGCGTCATCCCGGCCAGCCGCGGCGGCAAGATCAAGACGCTGACCCAGGGCATCGCGGTCGGCATGTACGTCCTGGAGCTGACCGGCTGGCTGGCCACCGCCCGGGCCGTGCTGATGGCCCTGGCGGTACTGCTGACCATCGGCACCGCGCTGGACTACGTCGGACAGGCGCTGCGCATGCGCCGCGAGGGACTGGCCGCGGAGCGCGCGGGCCGGTGAGCGACGGGGGAGACCGGGTGACGGAGCACGAGCTGGCGGTACGGGCGCACGAGGCGCTGCGCGCCAGGGGCGGCACGCTGGCCGTCGCCGAGTCGCTGACCGGAGGGCTGCTCGCGGCCGCCCTGGTCGACGTCCCCGGGGCGTCCGCGACCTTCCGGGGCTCGGTCACCGCGTACGCCACCGAGCTGAAGGCCTCGGTGCTCGGTGTGGACGAGGGGCTCCTGGCGGTGTACGGGCCGGTCCACCCGGTGGTGGCGGGGCAGATGGCCGAGGGCGTGCGCCGGCTGCTGGGGGCCACGTACGGGATCGCGACGACCGGGGTGGCCGGGCCGGACCCGCAGGACGGGCAGCCGGTGGGCACCGTACACCTGGCGGTCGCCGGTCCGGAGGGAACTCTGGTCAGTTCGCCCCGGCTGTCGGGCGGGCGTGCCAGAATCCGTCACGGGGCGGTGACCGCCGCTCTGGAGCTGTTCGTCGGGCGGCTCCGGGCCGGTACGCCCACGACCTGAACCCCGCGGGGCCCGCACCCGGGCGTCCCGCAGCCCGTTGGAGGCGCCGCGGAGGCGTGGTGGAGCCCCGATCGCGGCGATCTCCACCGAACCGAGATCCGCCGATCCGGTCCGCGGGCACGGCACAGCTGGAGGATCGTGTTACATCCAAGGGCCTGGTTGGGCAGAAACCAGGTGGCGAACGAGTTGCGTGACGGTGGCCGGGCGGTCCGCGAGGGTTACCACGAGGGGCCCGCGGACCCGGAAACGACACCGGAACGAGGAGGGGGACGGCCTTGCAGCCCAGAGTGAACACGACCAGGGTCCCCGCACGCGAAGCGGGCAAGGCGGTACGGTGGGGTCGTGACATCTCGATCCGCAGTCCGAGGAGGGAGGCACCGATGATCCTGCTTCGTCGCCTACTGGGCGATGTACTGCGTCGGCAGCGCCAGCGCCAGGGCCGCACACTCCGCGAGGTGTCGGCGGCAGCCAGGGTTTCGCTCGGTTACCTCTCCGAGGTCGAGCGGGGACAGAAGGAGGCCTCCTCGGAGCTGCTCTCCGCCATCTGCGACGCGCTCGACGTCCGGATGTCCGAGGTCATGCGCGAGGTCAGCGACGAACTGTCGCTCGCTGAACTTGCGGCGATGGCCACCCTCTCCGAAGGTGATCTGCTGAGGCCGGTACTCGAACCGGTTCCGCTGCCCGCCCCCGGCACCGACCGGGCGAACATGTCGCCCAAGGCCGCCGCGATGGACGTGGTCGCCGCCTGAACCCGGCCTCGACTCCCGGGCTCCTGGTGCCCGGGGCGAGCGAAGGAGGGCGGTCGTGCGGAGATCCGCGACGGCGTGCACGGAGGCTCGAATACGGCTGCGGCTACTGATACCGTGGCCGGCCCGCCGGGTCCTGGTGATCCTGACGGCAGGGCTGGTCTGGTGGCTGCCGGCGGTCCGGGGACAGTTGGCCGACGGCGCCGTGCTGGGACTGCTCGCGGCCGGCGGCTGGGGACTCGGCCTGATCCCGGTCCACGCCGACCGGAACGCCACCGGGCCGCAGCGGCGCCCGTCAAAGGAGGCCGTGGCCCGGGTGGCGGCGCAACCGCCGACGGTCGGCTGAACCACTCGAACGGGTGATACGAGCGAACGAAGGCCGCGGGGCACCGGATGCCCCGCGGCCTTCGGCGTCGGCGGACCTCAGGAGGACCGCAGGCGCAGGCCGCGCGGGGTGGCGTGGAAACCGGCCTCCTCCAACGCGGCGCCCAGCGCCGAGCCGAGGGCCGGCTCGCCGTTCGCCCGCTCGACCGTGACGCTGCCGAGCGCACCCTCGCGGACCGCGGCCGCCAGCGCGCCCACCGCCAGCGCCCGGATGGCGCCGTCCTCCGGCCAGGCCAGCAGCGACTTGCCGCCCCGCTCGACGTACAGCGCCAACTCGCCGTCCACCAGCACCACCAGGGCGCCCGCCTTGCGGCCCGGGCGGTGCGCCCGGGCCTCCTTGGCTCCGGGGGCCGTCGGCGGCTCCGGCCAGGGCAGTGCGGAGCCGTAGGCGTTCGCCGGATCGGCGGCGGCCAGCACCAGCACCTGCGGCGGCTCGGTGGCCGGGGCGGCCGGCCACTCGGCGGCCCGGGCCCGCTCCAGCCGGCCGTTGACCGAGCGCAGCCGGTCGGCCGCGCCCTCCATGGCGAACTGGGCGCCGCCCAGCCCCTCGACGAAGTAGCCCCGGCGGGCCCGGCCGCGCTCCTCCATCGCGGCGAGCACCCGGTACACCCCGGCGAAGCCGCCCGGGACCCGCTCGGCCGCCACCGCGCCCCGGGTGACCAGGCCGTGCCGGTCCAGCAGGCTCTGCGCCTGGGTGGTGGCCCGGACCGTCGGGTCGGTGGTGAAGGCGGGCAGCAGCGACCAGCGCCCGGCCACCGTCGGCGGGCCGCCGCGCAGCGCGCCGCCGACCCGGCCGAAGGCGCGGCCGGCGCCGCCGTAGCGGCCGCGCGGGGTCGCCCGGGGCGCGCGGTGGGCGGTGGCACCGGCCGTCCGGCCGGAACCGAGCAGGGCGCGCAGCGGGGCGAGGGTGTCGTTGGTGACGTACCCGGCCCAGACGAGGTCCCAGAGCGCCTCGACGACCTCCGGCTCCGGGGTCTCCTCCGGCAGCTGCTGGACCAACTGGCGGAAGAACAGGCCGTAGCCGCCGGCCAGCGCCGCCAGCAGCGCGCTGTGCACGGGGGTGAGCGCGGGCGGGACGGGCTCGGGGCGCAGCAGGTGGGCGTGCTCGGCCAGGTGCAGGCTGAGCCAGCCGTCCTTGCCGGGCAGCGCGCCGGCCCCGCACCAGCCGATCTCGCCGGCCGCCGTCAACTCGTCCAGCAGGCCGGGGGAGTAGCCGGTGAGCCGGGCCGGGAGGATCAGCTTCTCCAGGGCGGAGGCGGGCAGGGCGGTGCCCTGGAGCTGTTCGACCACCCGGAGCAGGCCGTCCGGGCCGCTCAGCCGGTGGCCGGCCAGGTGCTGCCACTGCGGGAGGAACGCGGCCAGGGCGCGCGGCGGGACGGGTTCGACCTCCTGGCGCAGGGCGGCCAGCGAGCGGCGGCGCAGCCGGCGCAGGACCTCGGCGTCGCACCACTCGGTGGTGGTGTGGTCGGGAGGGGTGGTGTGGAGCGCCTCCGGCGAAGGGGACCGGCGGGCGACGGGTGGGCGGAACTGGCCCTGGACCAGGCGGCCGGCGGCGGTGAGCCGGTGCAGGGTGCCGGTGACGACGGCGGTGCCGAGGCCGAAGCGGGCGGCCGCCTCGGCGGCGGCGAACGGGCCGTGGGTGCGGGCGTAGCGGGCGAGCAGGTCGCCCAGCGGATCCTTGACCGGCTCGGTGAAGGCCTCGGGGACGCCGACCGGCAGCGGGGTGCCGAGCGCGTCGCGCAGCCGCCCGGCGTCCTCGACGGCGGACCAGCGCCGCTCGCCGGCGATCCGGACCTGGATCACCCGGCGGGCGGCCTCCAACTCCAGGGCCCAGAGCGGTTCGGCGCCGCGGGCCGCCAGCTCGGCGTCGGTGAGCGGGCCGAGCAGGCGCAGCGCGTCGGCGACGCCCTCGGCGTCCTTGATCCGGCGCTCGGGCGTGAGGCGCTGGAGCTCGGCCTCCAACTCGGCGAGCACCTGCGGGTCGAGCAGTTCGCTCAGCTCGGCCTGGCCGAGGAGCTCGGACAGCAGCCGGGAGTCGAGCGAGAGGGCGGCGGCGCGGCGCTCGGCGAGCGGGGAGTCCCCCTCGTAGAGGAACTGGGCGACGTAGCCGAACAGGAGGGAGCGGGCGAAGGGCGAGGGCTCGGGGGTGGTGACCTCGACCAGGCGGACGGCGCGGGATTCGAGGTCGCCCATCAGCTCGACCAGGCCCGGCACGTCGAAGACGTCCTGGAGGCACTCGCGGACGGCCTCCAGGACGATCGGGAACGAGCCGTACTCGGAGGCGACTTCGAGCAGTTGGGCGGCGCGTTGGCGCTGCTGCCAGAGCGGGGTGCGGCGGCCGGGGCTGCGGCGCGGGAGCAGCAGGGCACGGCCGGCGCACTCGCGGAAGCGGGAGGCGAACAGGGCGGAGCCGCCGACCTGGTCGGTGACCAGCTGCTCGATCTCGGCGGCGTCGAACAGGGCGGCGTCGGCGCCGACCGGGGCCTCGTCCGAACCGGACTGCTCCGAGGGGCTGTTGAAGTCGAAGTCGGTGGCGAGGAGGTCGGCGTCCGGCAGGCGCAGCACGATGCCGTCGTCGGCGTGCATGACCTGGGGGTCGAGGCCGTGCTTCTCGCGCAGCCGGGCGCCGAGCGCGAGCGCCCAGGGGGCGTGCACCTGGGCGCCGAAGGGGGAGTGGATGACGATCCGCCAGTCGCCGAGCTCGTCCCGGAAGCGCTCGACGACGATGGTGCGGTCGTCCGGGAGGTGGCCGGTGGCCGCGCGCTGCTGGGCGAGGTAGTCGAGCAGGTTGGCGGCGGCCCAGTCGTCCAGGCCGGCCCGGTGCAGCCGGGCGGTGGCGGCCTCGGGCTCCAGGGCGCCCAGCTCGCGGGTGAACGCGCCGAGGGCGCGGCCGAGTTCGAGCGGGCGGCCGAGGGTGTCGCCCTTCCAGAACGGGAGCCGGCCGGGCACGCCGGGGGCGGGGGTGACCAGCACCTTGTCGTGGGTGATCTCCTGGATCCGCCAGGAGGTGGTGCCGAGGGTGAACACGTCGCCGACGCGGGACTCGTAGACCATCTCCTCGTCGAGCTCTCCGACCCGGCCGCCGCCTTTTTTAGGGTCGGCGCCGGCGATGAAGACGCCGAACAGGCCGCGGTCGGGGATGGTGCCGCCGGAGGTGACGGCGAGCCGCTGGGCGCCGGGGCGGCCGGTCACGGTGCCGGCCACCCGGTCCCAGACCACCCGGGGGCGCAACTCGGCGAAGGCGTCCGAGGGGTAGCGGCCGGCCAGCATGTCGAGCACGGCCTCGAAGGCGGACTGCGGGAGGGTGGCGAAGGGCGCGGCGCGGCGGACCACGGTGAGCAGGTCGTCCACCGGCCAGGCGTCCAGCGCCGTCATCGCGACCAGTTGCTGGGCGAGCACGTCCAGCGGGTTGCGCGGGACGCGCAGCGCTTCGATCCGGCCGGCCCGCATCCGCTCGGTGACCACGGCGGACTGCACCAGGTCCCCGCGGTACTTGGGGAAGAAGACGCCGGTGGAGACGGCGCCGACCTGGTGGCCGGCCCGGCCGACCCGTTGCAGGCCGGAGGCGACCGAGGGCGGGGACTCGACCTGGACGACCAGCTCGACGGCGCCCATGTCGATGCCCAGTTCCAGGCTGGAGGTGGCGACCACGGCGGGCAGCCGGCCGGCCTTCAACTCCTCCTCGACCAGCGCCCGCTGCTCCTTGGAGACCGAGCCGTGGTGGGCGCGCGCGATGACCGGCGGGGCGCCCTTGGCGACGCCGGACTCGGCCATCAGCTGGGCGGGGGAGTGCGCCTCGGGCAGCGGCTCACCGGTGGCCCGTTCGAGGGCGATCTCGTTCAGCCGGTTGCACAGGCGCTCGGCGAGGCGGCGGGAGTTGGCGAAGACGATGGTCGAGCGGTGCGCCTGGACCAGGTCGACGATCCGCTCCTCGACGTGCGGCCAGATCGACGCCTGCCGCTGCGGGTCGGCGTCGGAGGAGGCGCCGGTGGCCGGGGCCGCGGGCAGGTCGTCCAGGTCGGGGACGGGGACGACCACCGACAGGTCGAACTCCTTGGCGGCGGCGGGCTGGACGACGACGGCGCCGCGTTGCGGGCTGAGGTAGCGGGCCACCTCCTCGACCGGGCGGACGGTCGCGGACAGGCCGATCCGGCGGGCCGGGCGCTCCAGGAGTTCGTCCAGCCGCTCCAGGCTGAGCGCGAGGTGGGCGCCGCGCTTGGTGCCGGCGACGGCGTGCACCTCGTCGAGGATCACCGTGTCGACGCCGCGCAGCGCCTCCCGGGAGGCGGAGGTGAGCAGCAGGAACAGCGACTCGGGGGTGGTGATCAGGATGTCCGGCGGGTGGGTGGCGAAGCGGCGGCGGTCGGCGGCGGGGGTGTCGCCGGAGCGGGTGGCGACCTGGACCTCGGGCTCGGGCAGGCCGAGCCGGACGGCGGCCTGGCGCAGGCCGGTCAGCGGGGCGCGCAGGTTGCGCTCGACGTCCACCGCGAGGGCCTTGAGCGGTGACACGTACAGGACCCGGCAGCGGCGCTTGGGGTCCGCCGGGGGCGGGGTGCTGCTCAGCCGGTCCAGGGCGGAGAGGAAGGCGGCGAGCGTCTTGCCGGAGCCGGTGGGGGCGACCACCAGGACGTCGGTGTCCTGCCGGATGGCGCGCCAGGCCTCGGCCTGGGCGGTGGTGGGGGCGGAGAAGGCGCCGGTGAACCAGGCCCGGGTGGTCGGGGCGAATCCGGCCAGGGGGTCGTCGTTCGGCGGGGTCGGGTGCGGGGGCGCCATGCCCCCATGGTGCCGGGTGGCACCGACAACCGGGGTGGGGGAGCGGAGGTCGCACGGGTGTGGTGAGCATGGGTGTAGTTAAAGGAGCAAAAAGGCAAATCCGCTCATATGGTGATGAATCAGGCCAGTGACCCACCCCCGACCCACCGGACCGACGAGCGGAGACCGTGCGATGGCGCAGGTGAACCCGTCCGGCGGTCCCGCCCGTGCCGCCCGCCGCCGCGTCCGCGGGCCCGCCCGGGCGCTGCTCGCGATGCTGCTCACCGCACTCGTGGTCGGCGGCGCCGTCCCGTACGTCTCCGGATCCGGCCGGCCCTACCTCAGCTACCTGGTGCTCGCCGAGCAGGAGGACGCCGCCGGGGCCGCCCTGGCCGGGGCCGAGAGTCGGGCGGCGGGCGGGCAGGTGGTCCAGGAGTACCCGCAGATCGGGGCCGTCCTGGCGTACGCCACCGGCGGTTTCGCGGGCACGCTGCGGGCCCGGCCCGGGATCGCCGCCGTCGGCACCACCCGGACCGAACCGGTGGTCGCCCCGCCCCGCCTGCTGGACGGCGCCGGGGACTTCGCCGCCGGTACCGACCGCGCCGACCGCGCCGGCCGCAGCAGCACCGATCACGCCCGTCGCGACAGCGGTCACGCCCGTCGCAGCAGCACCGACAGCGCCCGGCGCGACAGCACCGACCGGCAGGACGGCGGCACCGTCACGGTGCCCGACCCGAGCGAGGGCGACCCGTGGAACCTCGCCATGCTCGGCGGCGCAGGCGCCCGGGCCGGCGACACCTCCACCGGGATCCGCGGTCCCGCCGGCGCGCCGACCGCCGACGCACTGCACAAGGTGCTGGTCGCGGTGCTCGACTCCGGCGTCGACGACACCCACCCCGACCTGCGCGCCGCCGTCGACCCGAAGGCCTCCGTCTCCTGCGCCGACGGCCGGCCCGACGCCCGCTCCGGCTCCTGGCGGCCCGACCCCGGGGTCAGCGAGAGCGGCCACGGCACCCACGTCGCCGGGATCGTCGGCGCCACCCGGGACGGCCACGGCATCACCGGGGTCGCGCCGGGCGTGCGGATCGCCGCCGTCCGGCTGCTCGGACCGCTCGGCCAGTACTACGCCGAGAACATCGTCTGCGGCATGCTCTGGGCCGCCGACCACGGCGCCAAGGCGATCAACAACAGCTACTTCGCCGACCCGTGGAAGTACAACTGCCCGGAGGACCAGGACCAGGCCGCGCTGATCGCCGCCGTCGGCCGGGCCTCCGGCTACGCCCAGCGCAAGGGCGCCGTCGTGGTCGCCTCGGCGGGCAACGACGGGCAGGACCTCGGCGCCGCCCGGACGGACGAGCGCAGCCCCAACGACCGGGTCTCCGGCCCGGCCCGCTCCCGCTACCTGGGCACCGAGTGCATCCGGCTGCCCGGCGAACTGCCCGGCGTCGTCACCGTCACCGCCGTCAACCGGGACGGCCGCCCGTCCGGCTATTCGAACTACGGCCGCGGCCGGGTCTCGCTGGCCGCCCCCGGCGGCGACCCGGACAGCGGGCCGCAGGGCGCGATCGTCTCCGACTGGCCGGGCGGGCAGTACGCGGCACTGGCCGGCACCTCGATGGCGGCGGCGCACGTCACCGGCGCGGTCGCGGTGGCCGCCGCCCTGCACCCGGACTACGGCTCCGGCCCGCTCGCCGCCCTGCTCGCCGGCACCGCGGCGGCCGCCTGCCCGCCCGGGCCGTACGCCTGCGGGGCCCGGCAGTACTTCGGTGCCGGGCTGCTCGCGCTGCCGCGCTGAGGCGGGCGGAAAACCGGGTGACGCCGCCCGGGCGGGTCGGTGAGGATCGGGGCGTGACCGTCTTCCTCACCACCGAGCGGCTGGTGCTGCGCCGCTTCACCGCAGCGGACGTCGACCACCTGGTCGAACTGGACGGCGACCCGGAGGTGATGCGCCACCTCACCGGCGGGCGGCCGACCGCGCGGGAGCGGGTCGAGGGCGAACTGCTGCCGCTGTACCTCGCGCACTACCGGCGGTACGGCGACCTCGGCTGGTGGGCGGCCGAGGAGCGGGCCGACGGGGCCTTCCTGGGCTGGTTCGAGTTCCGGCCGACGCGGGAGGGCGACCGCTCCGAGGTCGAGCTGGGGTACCGGCTGCGCCGGGCCGCCTGGGGGCTGGGGTACGCGACCGAGGGGGTGCGGGCGCTGGTCCGCCGCGGCTTCACCGCACTGGGCGTGCGGCGGGTGGTGGCGTACACGATGACGGTCAACGCGGGCTCGCGGCGGGTCATGGAGAAGACCGGGCTGTCGTTCGTCCGCACCTTCCACGAGGACTACCCGGAGGCGATCCCCGGCAGCGAGCACGGCGAGGTCGAGTACGCGCTGACGGCCGGGCAGTGGCGGGCCCGGGACGGCGCCGCGCGGTCCGGGATACTGGAGCCATGAGGCTGACGGAGTTCTGGCGACGGATGCACGCGCACTTCGGGGAGACGTACGCGGAGTCCTTCGCCTCCGACCATGTGATGAGCGAACTCGGCGGGCGGACGGTGCGGCAGGCGCTGGAGTCGGGCTGGGAGGCCAAGGACGTCTGGCGGGTGGTCTGCGAGACCCAGGGCGTCTCCGGCGTGCTGCGCTGACCACCGCCCGCCCGCGGGACCGACCCCGCCCCGGCGGGGTGCCCGGTGCTCGGGCGGCTCCGGGGGATGGGTGAGACTGTCGGAGTGACAAGCAGCGCAGAAGCACAGAATTCGGACAGGACGGCGCGGGTCGCCGACGAGGCTCCGGGCCCGCCGCCCGAACCGCGGCTGCCGGAGGGCGAGGCCGGCGGCCTCTGGGGTGGCGGGATGCCGCGCTGGCTGCCCCGGGCGATGGTGCTGGCCCTGGTGCTGGTCGGGCTGTTCCAGCTCGCCGACTGGGCCTTCCACCAGCTGATCGACCTCTTCGTGATGCTGCTGGTGGCCTTCTTCCTCTCGCTGGCGCTGGAGCCGGCCGTCGACCGGATGGCGGCACGCGGGGTGCGTCGCGGGATCGGCACCTTCCTGGTGTTCGTCGCGGTGGGGATCGCGGTGATCGGGTTCCTCGCGGCGCTCGGCACGCTGCTGGTCGATCAGGTCGCGAAGATCGCCGGGGACCTGCCGCACCTGGTCGACAACCTGATCAACTGGGTGAACCGGACGTTCCATCAGGACCTGTCGCTGGGCGAGCTGCAGAAGAAGCTGCTCAAGGACTCCGGCGCGATCGAGAGCTACGCCCAGCAGGCCGCCGACAACGTCTGGGGCCTCTCCTCCACCGTGATCGGCGGGCTCTTCCAGGCCTTCACGGTCGGGCTGTTCACCTTCTACTTCACCGCCGAGGGCCCGCGGGTCCGCCGGACGGTCTGCTCGATGCTGCCGCCCGCCAAGCAGGGCGAGGTGCTGCGGGCCTGGGAGATCGCCCTCGCCAAGACCGGCGGCTACCTGTACTCCCGGGCGCTGCTCGCGGTGGTCTCCGCGGCCGGGCACTGGGTGATGTTCGCGCTGCTCGACCTGCCGTACGCGGCCGCGCTGGCGGTCTGGGTCGGCGTCATGTCGCAGTTCGTGCCGACCATCGGGACGTACCTGGCCGGCGCGCTGCCGGTGCTGGTGGCGCTCACCGTGCAGCCGGTGGACGCGCTCTGGGTGCTGATCTTCGTGGTGGTCTACCAGCAGGTCGAAAACTACCTGCTGCACCCGAGGATCACCGCGAGGACGGTGGACGTGCACCCGGCGGTCGCGTTCGGCGCGGTGATCGCGGGCGCGGCGCTGCTCGGCGCGGTGGGCGCGCTGATCGCCATCCCGGCGGCGGCCACCCTGCAGGGCTTCGTCGGGACGTACGTGCGGCGGTACGAGGTGGCCACCGACCCGCGGATCGACCGGGGCGAGCAGCGGCGGGCCCGGCGGGAGCTGCGCCGGGAGGCGGCGCGGCGGCTGCGGCGGATGGTCGGCGGCGACGGGAGGTGACCCGGCCGGCGGCGGCACCGGTCGGACGTGCGAAGCTTGAATCGAACATTTGTTCTCTGTACTCTCCGGCGAGGAGTTTTCCACAGGCGGAGCCGGGTCGGGCTCGTTTGTCAGTGGGACGCGCTAGCGTCGAGGACGATGAAGCGCACAGCACAGAACCCGAGGGTGGAAGCCATGGCAGGTACGGACCGCGAGAAGGCCCTTGAGAACGCACTCGCTCAGATCGAGCGGCAGTTCGGCAAGGGCTCGGTGATGCGCCTGGGCGAGAAGGCCAACGAGCCGATCGACGTGATCCCCACCGGGTCCACCGCCCTGGACGTCGCCCTCGGTGTCGGCGGTATCCCGCGCGGCCGGGTGGTCGAGATCTACGGCCCCGAGTCCTCCGGCAAGACCACCCTGACCCTGCACCTGGCGGCCAACGCCCAGCGGGCCGGCGGCACGGTCGCCTTCGTCGACGCGGAGCACGCGCTCGATCCCGAGTACGCCAAGAAGCTCGGCGTGGACACCGACGCCCTGCTGGTCAGCCAGCCGGACACCGGTGAGCAGGCGCTGGAGATCACGGACATGCTGATCCGCTCCGGCGCTGTCGACCTGATCATCATCGACTCGGTCGCGGCGCTCGTCCCGCGTGCGGAGATCGAGGGCGAGATGGGTGACTCGCACGTCGGTCTGCAGGCCCGGCTGATGAGCCAGGCGCTGCGCAAGATCGCCGGTGCGCTGAACCAGTCGGGCACCACGGCGGTGTTCATCAACCAGCTGCGCGAGAAGATCGGCGTCATGTTCGGCTCGCCGGAGACCACGACCGGTGGCCGGGCGCTGAAGTTCTACGCCTCGGTCCGGCTGGACATCCGCCGGATCGAGACCCTGAAGGACGGCACCGAGGCGGTCGGCAACCGCACCCGCGTCAAGGTGGTCAAGAACAAGGTCGCCGCGCCGTTCAAGCAGGCCGAGTTCGACATCCTCTACGGCATCGGCATCAGCCGCGAGGGCGGCCTGATCGACATGGGCGTCGAGCACGGCTTCATCCGCAAGTCCGGCGCCTGGTACACCTACGAGGGCGACCAGCTCGGCCAGGGCAAGGAGAACGCCCGCAACTTCCTGCGGGACAACCCGCAGCTCGCCGACGAGATCGAGCGGAAGATCAAGGGCAAGCTCGGCATCGGCCCGAAGACCGAGGAGCCGGCCGAGGGCGAGGCGGCTGCTGCCGCCGACGGCGCCGCGAAGCCGATCACCGCGACCGCCGCCAAGACGGCCGCGGCGAAGAAGACGGCGGCGGCCGCCAAGGCCTGAACCGTTGACGCAGCACGACGCAGTGGGCGAGGGCGGCCCGGCGGGTCCGGACGGCGACGACTACGGGCCACCGGACTGGTTCGCCGCCGTGGCGGGGGAGCCGGAGCCGCCGTTCGAGGCGACGCCCCGGGCGCGGTCGCAGTCCCGGAAGGGGCGGCGGCGGGAGCGGTCCTCCGCCGCACAGTGGGCATCCGGTTCGGAGCCGGAGTTCGACCGGGAGCCGACCCGGGCGGTGCGCGGCGCGGCGCCCGGGCCGGCACCGGCGGAGCCGTCGGTCGGCGAGCTCGGGTTGGTCTCCGCCTCAGAACTGCCCACCGGCCGTCGCAGGCGGCGCTCGGCACTGGCGGCCGAGGAGTTCGACGAGGCCGGCTTCCCGGCGGCCGGCGAGGGCCGGGGCGAGGCCGGGGCGGTCGGTCACGGGGGTGTGACCGCCCCGGCCCCGCACACCGGTCCCGGCGCGCGTCGTGGGCGGCGCGCTGCGGCCGGGCGCTCCGCCGGGCACGCCTCGGACGAGACAGGCGCTCCGGGTGACGAGCACGACCCCTCCACCCGTACCGGCCGAACCGGGCGGAAGCGGGCCGGGGCCGAGGAGACGGCCGATCCCGAGACCCGCGCCCGCGACATCTGCCTGCGGCTGCTCACCGGCGCCGCCAAGAGCCGCAAACAGCTCGCCGACGCCCTGCGCAAGCGGGAGATCCCGGACGACGTCGCCGACGAGGTGCTCACCCGGCTCGAAGAGGTCGGGCTGATCGACGACGCGGCCTTCGCCGCGGCCTGGGTGGAGTCCCGGCACGCCGTCCGGGGCCTGTCCCGGCGGGCGCTGGCCCAGGAACTGCGCACCAAGGGCGTGGCCGCGGATCTGGTCGAACAGGCCGTCGCCCAGCTCGACCACGACGACGAGACCGAGGTCGCCCGGGCGCTGGTCGACCGCAAGCTGCGGTCCACCCGGGGGCTGGACCCGCAGGTCCGGATGCGGCGGCTGGTCGGCGTGCTGGCCCGGCGCGGCTACTCCGAGGGGCTGGCGTTCCGGGTGGTGCGGAGCGCGCTGGACGAGGAGGAGCCGGGCGAACCGTCAGGAACCGGGAGGGCCTGGTGACCGTCCGGTAGCCATTGCGTACGCTTCTTGGTCCAGTCCAGGTCGAGTCTTGACCGTTTCGTGACCCGCACCTAGCCTCGCACTCAGTGCGGGGGCGCTTCCGGACGGCGGTCCACGCCGGGCGGCGGACAGCGGTGACGGGGAGTGGGCGGCATGAGGATCTCTGCGGGCACCGGACCGGACACCTCCCTGCTGCCACTCGCCGGGTCGGCCGGCGCCGTCCTGCTGCTCCTCGCCGTCCTGGTCGGGCTGCTGGCCAAGCGGCTCCGGGCCGCCCAGCGGCGCGCCGGCGTCGAGGCCGAGCGCGTCCGCGGCTGGGCCGAGCAGCAGACCTCCCGGCAGCGGGCCGAACTCGCCCGGCGCGAGGAGCAGTTGGCCGAGGAGTTGCGCCGGGTCCGGACCAGGGAGGACGAACTCGCCGCGCGCTCCGCCGAGCTGGAGCGCACCCGGGGCGAGGCCGAGGCGCTGGTGACCCGCCGGGTGGCGGTGCTGGAGCGGGCCGGCGGACTCTCCGCCGAGCAGGCCCGCGCCGAACTCCTGCGCGAGGCCGCGACCACGGCCCGGCGGGAGGTCGCGGTCACGGTCCGGGAGATCGAGCGCGAGGCCAGGGAGGAGGGCGAGCGCCGGGCCCGGGGCATCCTCGCCGGGGCGATCCAGCGGCTGGCGTCGGTGCAGACCGCCGAGACGGCGGTCACCGTCTTCCGGCTGCCGAGCGAGGACATGAAGGGCCGGATCATCGGCCGCGAAGGCCGCAACATCCGTGCCTTCGAGGCGGTCACCGGCGTCAACCTGATCATCGACGACACCCCCGCGACGGTGCAGCTCTCCTGCTTCGACCCGGTCCGCCGGGAGACCGCCCGGCTCACCCTGGAACAACTGGTCGAGGACGGCCGGATCCACCCGACCCGGATCGAACACGTCCACGAGCGCAGCCGCGAGGAGGTCGAGCAGTGCTGCGTCCGGGCCGGTGAGGACGCCCTGCTGGACGCCCGGGTCGGCGGGATGCACCCCGAACTCGTCCGCACCCTGGGCAGTCTGCGCTACCGGGTCTCGTACGGGCAGAACGTGCTCGGGCACCTGCTGGAGTCCGCGCACCTGGCCGGGATGATGGCCGCCGAGCTCGGGGTGGCCCCGGAGCCGGTGCGGCGGTCGGCGCTGCTGCACGACATCGGCAAGGCGCTCACCCACGAGGTCGAGGGCAGCCACGCGGCGGTCGGCGCGGACTTCGCCCGCCGGCACGGGGAGTCCCCGGAGGTGGTGCACGCGATCGCCGCGCACCACGGCGAGGTGGAGCCGCGCACCGTGGAGGCCGTGCTCACGCAGGCCGCGGACGCCTGTTCGGGCGGGCGGCCCGGGGCGCGCAAGGAGTCGCTGGAGGTGTACGTGCGGCGGCTGGCGCGGCTGGAGGAGATCGCCCGCGCGCACGAGGGCGTGGCCGAGGTGTACGCGATGCAGGCGGGGCGCGAGGTGCGGGTGATGGTGCGGCCGGAGGAGGTGGACGACCTCGGGGCGCAGCTGATCGCCCGGGAGGTCGCCCGGCAGGTCTCCGAGGAGCTGACCTATCCGGGCCAGATCCGGGTGACGGTGGTCCGGGAGAGCCGGGCCATCGCGGTGGCGAGTTAGGCCCTGTCCCACCCTGTCCCACCCTGTCCGGCCCGCGCCAGGGGTGCACGCCCGGGGCTCGCGCCAGGGACCTACGCGCTGGGGGAGTCCACCTGCTGGGGCGCCTGGCGGGCGGCGGGCTCCGGCGCTGGGCTCTGGTCGGGTTCGGGTTCGGGTTCGGGTGCGCCGGCGAGCGGGGCCGGCCCGCCCCGGGCGCGGTCGGCGAGCGCCAGCAGGTCCTCGGCGGCGGCGCCCTGGGTGGCGCCGACCAGGTGCCCGTCCGGCCGGATCAGCAGCACGGTGTGCGGCCCGGCCTCCGGGTACTCCTCGGTGACCAGCACTTCGGCGGGCACCGGCAGCGCGGCGGCGACCTCGGCGAGCCGGGGCATCAGGCCGGCGCCCAGCCAGTGCTCGGCGGACCAGACGGCGGTGCCGGGGGCGACCAGCAGCAGCAGGAAGGTGACGCCGAGCCGGGCGTGCAGGTGGTCCGGGGTGCCGTCGGCGGCGAGCACCGGCAGGTCCGGGACGAGCACGCCGGGGGCGGTGGCCGGCAGCAGTTCGCTGAGCGAGGTGGTGCCGCGGGCGCCGCGCTGGACCGGCACCCGGCCGGGGACGCCCGAGGGCGCGGCCGGGTAGGCGGGCGCGCCGCCGAAGCGGCCGGTGCCGAGCTGTCCGTCGGCGAGCAGCGGTGCGTGCTTGCGGAAGCCGCCGACCAGCAGCGAGCGCCGGGTCTGCTGCCAGCCGCGCAGCGGGCGCAGCAGCGGCATGGACTGGTCGACGGCGCGCAGCCGGGCGCCGACCGCGCCGCGCCGTTCGGCCTCGTAGCCGTCCAGCAGGGAGCCGCCGGGTTGCGGGCCGCCGGAGTGGAGGTGCCAGGCGAGGGAGAGCCGCCAGGCGAGGTTGTCGGCGTCGCGCAGCCCGTCGGCCAGGTTCTGCATGCCGAGCGCGCCGTGCAGGTGGGCGGCGTCGCCGGCGAGGAAGCAGCGGCCGCTGCGGAACCGGGCGGCGAGGCGCTGCTGGGCGGTGTGGTCGGCGGCGGCGAGCAGGTCGAAGCGGGGGAGTTCGCCGCACCAGCCGGTGAGGGTGGCGGTGACCCGGGTGAGCAGGGTGTCGCCGGTGACGACGCCGGGCCAGGTGGCGTGCGGGTCGACGGTTTCGGTGGGGGCGGGCCGCCCGGGGGGCAGCCGCCAGTCGAGCCGCCAGACGCCGTCCGGCAGCGGGCGGGCGGAGGCCTCGCGGTCGCCGCGCCACGGGGGCTCGCGGTGCAGCCGGGCCTCGTGGAAGGGCAGGTCGACCCGGACGGTGGCGATGGCGTTGCGGTCGACGGCGGGGCGGCCGGGGAAGCGGATCTTCAGGAGCTTGCGGACGGCGGATCTGGCGCCGTCGCAGCCGACCAGGTGGCTGCCGCGCCACCAGGTGCTGGAGCCGTCCTGGGTGCCGTGGGTGCGGACGCTGACGCCGTCGCGGTCCTGTTCGAGTTCGACGACCCGGCTCAGCGGGACCAGCCGGACCAGCGGGGTGCCGGTGAGGGCGTCGCGCAGGCCGCGCTGGAGGCGGTGCTGGGGCAGGTGGAAGGCGGGGGAGTCGGTGAGGTCGATCCGCAGGACCTCCTGGCGGCGGCGCCAGACGGTGAAGGAGTCCCAGAGGGCGGAGTCCGAGACGGCCCGCGGGTAGCCGATCCGGGTGAGGAAGGCGGCGGTGTCGGCCCCGAGGACGACGCTGCGCGGGCCCTCGGGGCAGAGCCCGGAGCCCTCGTCCAGGACGATGGTCGGCACCTCGTGCCGGGCGAGGGCGAGGGCCAGGGCCAGACCGACCGGTCCGGCCCCGACCACGATCACCGGGTCCATGCGGTGACCTCCGGGCACGAACCGGCCGATGGGCCGGCGTCAGTTACCGCTGCCGCATATGCCGCGTGGATGCTCCCGGGAGGTGTCACGAAGAGCAATGCAACAGTTCACCTGCGTGTGCGTCAAGCAGCAGCTGAAGTGCGCCGGTTCGCGCCGCGACGGCCGCGCGCTTCGATCCACCGGGCGAGGGCGGTCAGCAGCAGGCACATGGCGATGTAGATCGGACCGATCACCAGCACCACGGGGATGTAGGGGAAGCCCGCGGCGTTGATCGGCTGGCTGGCGATCGCCTTGCCGACGAACAGCAGTTCCTGGTACGTGATGATCAAGCCGAGCGAGGTGTCCTTCAGGGTGACGACCAGCTGGCCGATCATCGTGGGCAGCATCGAACGGACGGCCTGCGGCACCAGGATGGAGGCCATCACCTGGGTCTTGCGCATGCCGAGCGCGTAGGCCGCCTCGCCCTGGCCGCGCGGGACGGCGTTGACGCCGCTGCGGATGATCTCGGCCTGCACCGAGCCGTTGTAGAGGGTGAGGCCGAGCACCAGCGCCCACATCGGCTCCTTCGCGAAGAACGCGTAGTACAGCGCGACGATCAGGATCAGCAGCGGCATCGCCCGGAAGAACTGGACGAAGCCGACGGCCGCCCAGCGGACCGGCTTGTGGTCGGAGAGCTGCCCGGCGGCGAGCAGGCCGCCCAGGGTGAGCGAGAACAGCGCGGCCAGGCCGAAGGCCTTCAGGGTGGAGAGCAGGCCGTCCACGATGCGCTGCTGGACGGTGTTGTACTGGAACGCGTCCCACATCTGCGGGTCGAACTGGCCGTTGTCGGAGAGCGCGGTGAAGACGTACCAGAGCAGGGCGGCGACGCCGATCAGCGCCAGCGCCCCGAACAGCTGGTACCGGAAGCGGGCCCGCGGGCCGGGGGCGTCGTAGAGGACGCTGGCCGTGGGGGTGCGGGTGAAGAGGTTACTCATCGGGCCACCGCCAGTCGGGATTCCAGGACGCGGAACAGCGTGGCGACCGTGGCACTGATCACCAGGTAGGCGCAGGCCACCCAGAAGAAGATCCCGAAGATCGCGTAGCCGCGCTCGGAGAGGGTCTGCTGGACGCTGTACAGCTCGCTGACGCTGAAGGCGCCGGCGATCGCCGAGTTCCTCGGCAGCGCGATGAACACGCTGCTCAGGGGGGCCAGGACGGTCCGGGTGGCCTGCGGCAGGATGATCAGGGTGAGGGTCTGACCGAAGCTCATGCCGAGGCTGCGGGCCGCCTCGGCCTGCCCGAGCGGCACGGTGTTGATGCCCGAGCGGATCACCTCGCAGACGAACGAGGCGGTGTAGCCGCCGAGCGCCAGCACCGCGAAGGTGAGGTGGCTGAAGTGCACCCCGAGCGGCGGCAGGCCGAAGGTGACGGCGAAGAACAGCAGGGTCAGCGGCGTGTTGCGGAACAGCGTGACCCAGGTGGTGCCGAAGGCACGCAGGACCGGCACCGGGGAGACCCGGAAGGCCGCCAGCAGGGTGCCCAGCAGCAGGGCGAGCAGGGCGCTGAGCGCGCTCAGCTCGATCGTCTGCAGGAAGCCGTCGCGGAACAACGCGAAGTTGTCCTGCTCGAACAGGAACCCCATCCGGCGGCCCTCCTCTCATCAGATGGTCAGGACGGATGGTCGGGCGTGGACCGGATCAGTAGCGTTCGAGGGCCGGCACGGCCGGCGCGGCGGAGCCGGACGCGCCCAGGGTCGCGTCGTAGGCCTTCTTCCAGTCGCCGTTGTCCTCGTGGGCCTTGAGCGCGTCGCCGATGGCGTTGCGCAGGACCGCGTCGTCCTTGTTGAGACCGACGCCGTAGTTCTCCTTGGTGAACGGCTTGCCGACCACCTTGAGCTTGGGGGCGTACTTGGAGGCGTAGCCCTTGAGGATCGCGTCGTCGGTGGTGACCGCGTCGACCTCGCCGGACAGCAGCTTCTCGACGCAGGCCGAGTAGGTGTCGAACTGCGTGATCTTCGGGTTGTACTGCTGGATGTTCTTGATCGAGGTGGAGCCGGTGGCGGTGCAGATGTTCTTGCCGCCGACGCTCTCCGGGCCGGTGATCGAGGTGTTGTCGGCCTTCACCAGGAAGTCCTGGCCGGCGATGTAGTACGGGCCGGCGAAGGAGACCGTCTTCTTGCGCTCGTCGTTGATGCTGTAGGTGCCGACGTAGAAGTCGATCTGGCCCTTGGCGATGGCCGGCTCGCGCTGCGAGGAGACCAGCGTCTGCCACTTGATCTGCTGCGGGCTGAAGCCGAGGTCGGCGGCGACCATCTTGGCGATCTCGATGTCGAAGCCGCTGCGGTCGCCGCTGGCGACGTCCTCGAAGCCCAGTCCCGGCTGGTCGGCCTTGGCGCCGATGATCAGCTGGCCGCGCTTCTTCGCCTCGGCGAGGATCGCCGAGTCGATCTTGACGTCGGTCTTGACCGTGTAGGCGGGCAGCGCCGGGGCGTTGCCGCTGCTCGCGGCGGTGGCGCCGGGGGAGCCGTCCTTGCCGCAGGCGGCGGTGGCGGTGAGCGCGACGGCACAGAGCGCGACGGCGAGGGTGCGACGAGTCCTCATGAGGGTTGTTCTCCTGGGAGCTGGGCCACGGCTAACCGGGCTCTGGCGTCTGGAAGGTGCGTGCACGGGCAGGGCCGCCCGGCGTCCTTGCCGGCGGCGGCCCCGCGTCGTCTCGAAGCGTCAGTGGTGGAGGATCTTCGAGAGGAAGTCCTTGGCACGGTCGGAACGCGGCGCGGTGAAGAAGGCGTCCGGGGTGTTCTGCTCGACGATCCGGCCGTCGGCCATGAACAGCACGCGGTTGGCGGCGGAGCGGGCGAAACCCATCTCGTGGGTGACCACGACCATCGTCATGCCGTCGGCGGCCAGCTGGCGCATGACCTCCAGCACCTCGTTGACCATCTCCGGGTCGAGGGCCGAGGTGGGCTCGTCGAAGAGCATCACCTTGGGCTTCATCGCCAGCGCCCGGGCGATCGCCACGCGCTGCTGCTGGCCGCCGGAGAGCTGGGCGGGGACTTTGTCCGCCTGCGCGCCGACGCCGACCCGCTCCAGCAGCCCGCGGGCGGTCTTCTCGGCCTGCGCCCGGGCGATCCCGCGCACCTTGACCTGGCCGATGACGACGTTCTCCAGCACCGTCTTGTGCGCGAACAGGTTGAAGCTCTGGAACACCATGCCGACCTCGGCGCGCAGCCGGGCCAGCTCCTTGCCCTCGTCGGGCAGCGGGCGGCCGTCGATGGTGATCGTGCCGGAGTCGATGGTCTCCAGCCGGTTGATCGTCCGGCAGAGCGTCGACTTGCCGGAGCCGGACGGCCCGATCAGGACCACGACCTCGCCCTGGACGATCTTCAGGTCGATGTCCTGCAGGACGTGCAGCGCGCCGTAGTGCTTGTTCACGCTGCTCAGCACGACCAGGGGGGCGGCTGCAGGGGTGGAGTCCTCGACCGGATTCTCGGCCATCGCGCCTGCTCCCTCGTGTCGGCCCGTGAAAGTCTGAACTCCCTTGGGCGGCAATGGTGGTACGAAATCCGGGAGCCGCGACCGGCGGAGCCGCAGCCCCCGGTGGGCCGACCATAGGAGTGATGACGACGTGCCGTCAGCCGATCTGAGCGGAACTTGAGGATCACGAAACGGCCACACGCTGCTCGCGGGCTGTTCGCCGGGGCGCCAACGGGGCATGTGACAGCGGGCGTCCGCGCCGGCGCGCCCTGTCCCGTGGCAGCCGGCGAGCCCCGCCCCGTGGCAGCCGTCGGGCGACCGAGCCTGGCGCCGGGCCGCCCACTGGCTCATACTGCGCAGGACCGGGGCCCGACCAGGCGGTCCCGGCGATCAGGTGGGGGAAGGAGGAGAGCAGGATGCGATTGCTGCTCGTCGAGGACGACGAACGCGTGGCCGCCGCGCTGGTCGCGGTACTGGGCCGGCACGGCTTCCAGGTCCGGCACGCCCGCAGCGGGCACGAGGCGCTGGACGCCCTGGTGCCGGACGGAAACGACCCGTACCGGGTGGTGCTGCTCGACCTCGGGCTGCCCGACCGCGACGGCTTCGAGGTGTGCAGCCGGATCAGGGCCGGCAGCGGCGTCCCGGTGATCATGGTCACCGCCCGCGCCGACATCCGCTCCCGGATCCACGGCCTCAACCTGGGCGCCGACGACTACGTCACCAAGCCCTACGACATGGGCGAGCTGCTCGCCCGCATCCACGCGGTGGCCCGCCGCGGCGCCGCCCCCGCCTCGGTGGCGGTGCCCGCGCCCGACGCCGTCCCGCAGCAGCGCGGCCCGCTGGAGTCCCGCGGCATCCGGATCGACCGGGAGCGCCGCCGGGTCAGCGTGGACGGCCGGGACGTGCCGCTCACCCGCAAGGAGTTCGACCTGCTCGCCCTGCTCGCCCAGAGCCCCGGCGTGGTCTACCGGCGCGAGCAGATCTTCAGCGAGGTCTGGCGCAGCGGCTGGGAGGGCAACGGGCGCACCCTGGAGGTGCACATCGGCTCGCTGCGCAACAAGCTCGCGCTGCCCGGCCTGGTCGAGGCCGTCCGCGGCGTCGGCTACCGCCTGATCCCGGAGTCCCCGGCGCCCGCCGCGGACCCGGCCCCGCCCGCCCCCGCGGAGCGCTGACCGCACGTGCGCACCCGCCTGCTCGGCATCCTGATCGCCCTCATGCTCTGCGTCCTGGCCGCCCTGGGGCTGCCGCTCGCGGCGGCGGTCGCGGCGGCCGAGCAGAGCAGGGTGGTCGTCGACCGGCTCGACGACGCCGCCCGCTTCGCCCAGGACCTGCCCACCTCCGGCCCCTCGGCGGTGGAGTCCGCGCTCAAGGGCGACCCGGAGCCCGCCCCCGGCGACGTCAGCCGCCGGCGCGCGATCGACGCCGAGGTCCGCCGCTACCACGACCTGTACGGCGTGCGACTGGGCATCTTCCAGCGCGACGGCGTGCCGATCGCCGCCGCCCCCGCCGACTGGCGGGTGCCCCGCGGTTGGGGTGCGCAGGCCTTCCAGGAGGCGCTGGACGGGCGGCGCAGCCACAACCCGCCCCAGGTCTGGCCGTGGACCGACGACCGCACCCTGACCGTCGCCACCCCGGTGGTGCGCGACGGCGACGTGGTCGCGGTGGTGCTCAGCGAGTCCCCCACCGGGGCGCTGCGCACCCGGATCCTGCACAGCTGGCTGGTGATCGGCGCCGGCGAGGCCGCCGCGATGATCGTCGCGGTGCTGCTGGCCGGCCGGCTCACCGAGTGGGTGCTGCGCCCGGTCCGCACCCTCGACCGGGCCACCCACGACATCGCCACCGGCCGGATGGCCGCCCGGGTCGCGCCCGGCGGCGGCCCGCCCGAGCTGCAGCGGCTGGCCCGCTCGTTCAACGAGATGGCCGACCACGTGGTGCTCGCCATGGACCAGCAGAAGGCCTTCGTCGCGGACGCCTCGCACCAGCTGCGCAACCCGCTGGCGGCCCTGCTGCTGCGGGTCGAGGTGCTCGGCCTGGAACTGCCCGAGGGGCACGAGGAGGAGCTCGGCGGCGTCCGGGAGGAGGGCGTCCGGCTGGCCCGGGTGCTGGACGACCTGCTCGGCCTGGCCACCGCCGAGCACGCCCGCCCCGAACCCGAGCAGACCGACCTCGCCGCGCTCACCCTGGCCCGGGTCGACGCCTGGCGGTCGGTCGCCGAGCAGCGCGGGATCGAGCTGCGCTGGGAGGGCCCGGCGCTCGCCGTCGGCATGGCGGACCCGATCGGCTTCGGCTCCGCCCTGGACGCCGTGCTGGACAACGCGCTCAAGTTCGGCCCGGCCGGCAGCGGGGTGCGGCTGAAGGTCTCGGTGCGCCGGGACGAGGTCGCGGTGACCGTCACGGACGCCGGGCCCGGCCTCGCCGAGGACGAGCTGCCCCGCGCCGGGGACCGCTTCTGGCGCAGCCCGCGGCACCAAAACGTGGACGGCTCCGGGCTCGGCCTGTCGATCGCCCGCACCCTGCTGGCGGCGGGCGGCGGTTCGCTCGCCTTCGCCCCGGTCGAGCCGACCGGGCTCGCGGTGACGCTGACGGTGCCGCGGCCGGAGAAGCGGTAGCCCGTACGGGCCCGCAGCGCCCGTACGATTTCCGGGCTTCCGGGCTTCACCGAGCGGTGGATCTCAGGGCTCCACCTTCAGGGCTTCACCGAGCGGTAGTAGCGGGCCGCGCCCTCGTGCAGCGGGAGCGGGTCGGTGTAGACGGCGGTGCGCAGGTCGACCAACTGGGCGGCGTGCACCTGGGAGCCGATCTGGTCGCGGCTGTCGATCACCGCCCTGGTCATGCCCTCGACCAGGCCCGGGTCCACGTCGTCCCGGGTGATCAGCAGGTTGGGCACGGCCACGGTGGCGACGGCGTCCTTGGGGTCGGCGTTCGGGTAGGTGCCCTTGGGCATGGTGGCCGCCCGGTAGGCGTCGGTGCCGCCGCCCTCCATCTTGTGGATGGCCCCGGCGAGGTCCCCCAGCGGCACGACCCGCATCCGCATGTGGTCGGACAGGTCGGTGAGGGCGCTGGTCGGCAGGCCGCCGGACCAGAAGAAGGCGTCGAGCTTGTTCTCGCGCAGCTGGTCGGCGGCGTCGCCGACGCCCGCCGACACCGGGACGATGTCGTGGTCCGGGTCCAGGCCGGCCGCGGCCAGCAGCCGCCTGGTCACCAGGTTCACCCCGGACTGCGGCAGGCCCACGCCGACCCGCAGCCCCTTGAGGTCGGCCGTGCGGTGCACCGTCGAGGAGGACGGGACGATCAGCTGGAGGTAGTCGTCGTACAGTCGTGCGATCGCCCGCAGCCGGTCCTTGCCCGGGCCCTGGTAGTCGGCGACGGCGTCGGCGGTGGCGATCGCGAAGTCGTCCTGGCCGCTGGTCACCCGGGCCAGGTTGTCGATCGAGCCCTCGGTGTTGTCCAGGGCCAGCCGCACCCCCGGCATGGCCTTGGCGACGTGGGCCTCCAGCAACTGCCCGTACCGGTCGTAGACGCCGCGCTGCACGCCGGTCGCGAAACGCGTCTCGCCGCGCGGGTAGCCGGGCGAGCGACCCGCCGACAGCCACCAGCCGCCCAGCCCCGCGACCAGCAGCACCAGCACCAGCACCGTCCGCCACAGCGGGCTGCGGGCCGCGGTGCGGACGGCGGCGCCGAGACGGGACGGGGTGGTGGGGGTCATGCAGGGATACTGCCAGGCGCTCCGCCGGAACGGGAGGGGAAACGGTGGGGGAAAAGCGCTTCGCGGCTGCCCGTACCCTGGTCTGGTGAGCGGTGAGAGCGGATTGAAGAGCTACAAGGTCGTCACGTACGGCTGCCAGATGAACGTCCACGACTCCGAGCGGCTGTCCGGCCTGCTGGAGGACGCGGGTTACGTCAAGGCCGGGCAGGACGGCGACCCGGACCTGGTCGTGTTCAACACCTGCGCGGTGCGGGAGAACGCCGACAACAAGCTGTACGGCAACCTCGGGCAGCTGGCGCCGGTCAAGACCCGCCACAAGGGCATGCAGATCGCCGTCGGCGGCTGCCTCGCCCAGAAGGACCGCGACACCATCGTCCGCAAGGCCCCCTGGGTCGACGTGGTGTTCGGCACCCACAACATCGGCCACCTGCCGGCGCTGTTGGAGCGGGCCGCGGTCGAGCGCAAGGCCCAGGTCGAGATCCTGGAGTCGCTGGAGACCTTCCCCTCCACCCTGCCGACCCGCCGCGAGTCCGCGTACGCCGCGTGGGTCGCCATCTCCGTCGGCTGCAACAACACCTGCACCTTCTGCATCGTCCCCGCGCTGCGCGGCAAGGAGGAGGACCGCCGCCCCGGCGACGTCCTCGCCGAGATCGAGGCGCTGGTGGACGAGGGCGTCATCGAGGTGACCCTGCTCGGCCAGAACGTCAACGCCTACGGCTCCGACCTGGGCGACCGCGAGGCCTTCTCCAAGCTGCTGCGCGCCGCCGGCCAGATCGAGGGCCTGGAGCGGATCCGCTTCACCTCGCCGCACCCGCGCGACTTCACCGACGACGTGATCGCCGCGATGGCCGAGACGCCGAACGTGATGCACCAGCTGCACATGCCGCTGCAGTCCGGCTCCGACACCGTCCTCAAGGCGATGCGCCGCTCCTACCGCCAGGAGCGCTTCCTCGGGATCATCCGGAAGGTCCGCGAGGCCATGCCGGACGCGGCGATCTCCACCGACATCATCGTGGGCTTCCCCGGCGAGACCGAGGAGGACTTCGAGCAGACGATGCACGCCGTCCGCGAGGCCCGCTTCACCAACGCCTTCACCTTCCAGTACTCCAAGCGCCCCGGCACCCCGGCCGCCGAGATGGCGGACCAGGTGCCGAAGGCCGTCGTGCAGGCCCGCTACGACCGGCTGATCGCCCTCCAGGAGGAGATCTCCTGGGAGGAGAACAAGAAGCAGGTCGGCCGCGTCCTGGAGATCCTGGTCGCCGAGGGCGAGGGCAAGAAGGACGACAAGACCGACCGGCTCTCCGGCCGCGCCCCCGACAACCGGCTGGTGCACTTCAGCAGGCCGACGGAGCCGGTGCGCCCGGGCGACGTGGTGACCGTCGAGATCACCTACGCCGCCCCGCACCACCTGCTCGCCGAGGGCCCGTCGCTCGCGGTGCGCCGCACCCGGGCCGGCGACGCCTGGGAGAAGCGCCAGGCCAAGCCCGCGGCCAAGCCGGCCGGGGTGATGCTCGGCCTGCCGGGCATCGGTGCCCCGGCCGCGCTGCCCCTGGCCGCTCCGGCGGGCGGGGCCTGCTGCGGCGACTGACGGCCTGCTTCTCGAACGGGGCCCGCTCCTCGAACGGGGCCCGCTGCTCGAACGGGGCCTGCTCCTCGAACGGCGGCCCGGCGGGACTTCGAGTCCGGCCGGGCCGCCGTCGCCGTTTGGCTAGAGTGATCCGCATGCTGGTAGCCGCCGCCGTGTGCCCCTGTCCGCCGCTGCTCGTCCCGGAGGTCGCCGCCGGGGCGGCCGCCGAGTTGGACCCGCTGCGGGCCGCCTGCGACGAGGCCCTGGCGGCACTGGTCGCGGCCGGGCCGCAACTGGTCGTGGTGGTCGGCGCCGGGCCGGAGGCCGAGGTGTGGACCGAGGGCGGGGCCGGCTCCTTCCACCGCTACGGGGTGCCGCTGGTCGCCAAGCTGCCCGGCGGCCGGGTCGAGGGGCCGGAGCTGGCACCGTCTCTGACGGTCGGCGCCTGGCTGCTGGAGCGCGCCGGGGTGACGCTGCCGACGCACGCCTGCGCGGTGCCCGCCGACGCGCCCGCCGACCGGATGCTCGGGCTCGGCCAGGGCCTGGCCCAGCTGGCCGACCGGGTCGGCCTGCTGGTGGTGGGCGACGGCAGCGCCTGCCGCTCGGTGAAGGCCCCCGGTTACCTGGACGAGCGCGCCGAGGGCTTCGACGCCGCCCTGGCCGCCGCCCTGGGCTCCGCCGACCTGCCCGCGCTCGCCGCCCTGGACGCCGGGCTGGCCGCCGAGCTCAAGGCCGAGGGCCGGGCGCCCTGGCAGGTGCTGGCCGGCGCCGCGGAGGGCGCCGGCCTCACCGCGCGGCTCGGCTACCAGGACGCCCCGTACGGGGTCGGCTACGTCGTGGCGTCCTGGAGCTGATCGGAGCGCGGGGCGTCAGGCCTGCGGCGCCTGGCCGTTGCCGCCGGCCGGCCCCTCCTCGCCCGGCTTCGGCTTGTGGGCGAAGTCGCCCACCGCGCCCTTGGCCTTGCTGGCGCCGTGCTCGATCTTCTCGCTGTACTTGCCCTTGGTCGCCTTGTCGATCGCGCCGCCGGCCTTGTCCACCGCGTGCTCGATCTGCTCGCTGTGCTTGCCGGCGAGCTCACTGGCCTTGCCCTTGAGCTCCTCGGCCTTGCCCTTGAGGTTGTCCATCAGACCCATGGCGATCTCACCCTTTCGTCCCTGTCTCCTGCCCAACGTCCGTCACCGCCGAACCGTTCGCAAACCGGCTCAACTGCGGAAACGGCCGGAGATGGCCGGAGACGGCCGGACACAGTCACATCGTCGCGCAGTCGGGGCCGACGGGCAGCCCGGTCACCGGTGCGGCGGCGGTTTTGCGAGACTGGAGCGGTGAGCAGCTCCCGTACCGACCAGTCCCGCGCCGCCCAGCCCCGAGTGGTCTGCATCGTCGGCGCGACCGCCGCCGGCAAGTCCGACCTGGCCGTCGCCATCGCCCGCAGCCTCGGCGGCGAGGTGATCAACACCGACTCGATGCAGCTGTACCGGGGCATGGACATCGGCACCGCCAAGCTCACCCCCGCCGAGCGCGGCGGCGTGCCGCACCACCTGCTGGATGTCTGGGACGTCACCGAGGCCGCCAGCGTCGCCGAGTACCAGCGGCTGGCCCGGGCCGAGATCGACCGGCTGCTCGCGACCGGGCGCACGCCCGTCCTGGTCGGCGGCTCCGGGCTGTACGTCCGGGCGGCGATCGACGAGATGGAGTTCCCCGGCACCGACCCGGCGGTCCGGGCCCGGCTGGAGGCCGAGCTGGAGGAGGCCGGCCCGCACGCGCTGCACCGGCGGCTGGCCGAGCTGGACCCGGCGGCCGCGGAGGCGATCCTGATCGGCAACGGGCGGCGGATCGTCCGCGCGCTGGAGGTCATCGAGATCACCGGGCAGCCGTTCACCGCGAACCTGCCCGGCAACACCGCCGTCTACGACGCGGTGCAGATCGGGGTCGCGCTGCCGCGCCCCGAACTGGACGAGCGGATCACGCTGCGGGTCGACCTGATGTGGCGGGCCGGACTGCTGGACGAGGTGCGCGCGCTGGAACGGCTCGGGCTGCGGGAGGGACGGACGGCCTCCCGGGCGCTCGGCTACCAGCAGGTGCTGGACCACTTCGCCGGCGAGTGCACCGAGGACGAGGCGCGGGCCGAGACCGTCCGGGCCACCAAGCGCTTCGCCCGCCGTCAGGAGTCCTGGTTCCGCCGCGACGGCCGGATCCACTGGCTGTCCCGGCCGGCCGGCACCGACCCCGTCGAGCTGCTGGAACGCTCCCTGGAGCTGATCGACCGTCAGGAGCGTCCGGCCGGGTAGGCGGGTTCCGGCCAATTCGGCGGTGCACTTGCGCGCGCAGGTGGCCGTGCAGGACGAACCGGCGGTCACGGCCCGATCACGTGATGGCCACGGATCACCCGTCGACGCCGGTCAGGCCCGGAACGCCCGTCTGGACATGCCATCATCGAAGGCGTAGGGGTCGGCCGCGCGGGCCGACCGTGCCCGACCGCGAGTCCGCTCGTGTCGAACTGTCAGGGGAGGCCGCGTGTCGACGGGTACCGGCCCCGAACCCGGCCAGAGCGGGAGTGTCACCGCACCGGCCGACGAGTCGACGATGGGCGACCTCCCCGTGCTGACCGGCCTGGAGGCACCCACCTCCTACGCGGTCGCACTGCCGGCCCTGGACACCCGCACCCCGGCGGGCGCGGTGCACGAGCGGGAGATCCGACCGCTGCGCCGGCTCCGCTGGTGGCAGACCCTGCCGATCGCCCTGCTGGGCATCCTCGGTTCGCTGATGTTCGCCTTCCCGCTCGCCTTCGGCTCGGCCGGGGCGCGCGCCACCATGGTCGGCATGCTCGGGCTGCTGCTCACCGCCGCCTCGGTCGGCTGGGGCGCGATGGCCGCCCGGCACGCCGGGTACAAGTGGCCGGGCCTGCCGCGCCGCGGCTCCGGGCAGCGGGCCGGCTGGAAGGCGATCGCGCTGTACACCCTGATCGCGCTGGTGGCCTGTGCGCTGGCCGTCTGGCGGGTCGCCTACCTGCGCTGATCCGTCGGCCGCCCCTGCCGGCCCCTCGGCTGCCCACGCCGATCCACCGGTCGGACCGCCCGGGTGGCCGGTGCGCCCGTTCAGTACCATCGGGAGGGTGAGCGCATCCTCCCCGCAGCCGGTCGGCGTCCCCTTCTTCAAGGGGCACGGCACCCAGAACGACTTCGTCATCGTCCCGGACCCGGACGGCGCGCTGGAGATCGGCCCCGCGGCCGTCGCCGCGCTGTGCGACCGGCGGGCCGGCATCGGCGGGGACGGGCTGCTGCGCGTGGTGCGCTCCGCCGCCGAGCCGGCCGCCGCGGACCAGGCCGACCGGGCCGAGTGGTTCATGGACTACCGCAACTCCGACGGCAGCATCGCCGAGATGTGCGGCAACGGCGTGCGGGTCTTCGCCCGGTACCTGGTCGAGGCCGGCCTGGCCGAGCCCGGCGAGTTCGCGGTCGCCACCCGCGCCGGGGTGCGGACGGTGCGGGTCGCCGAGGACGCCGGGGACGGGACGCCCGGCGAGGTCACCGTCGACATGGGCCGGGCCCGGCTGCCCGGGCCGGACGGCGTCGAGGTCGCGGTCGGCGCGCGGCGCTGGCCCGCGCTGAACGTCAACATGGGCAACCCGCACGCGGTGGCCTTCGTGGACAGCCTCGACCACGCCGGGGACCTGCTGTCCGCGCCGCTGACCAGCCCCGAAGGGGCCTACCCGGAGGGCGTGAACGTCGAGTTCGTGGTGGACCGCGGGCCGCGGCACGTCGCCATGCGGGTGTACGAGCGCGGCTCCGGCGAGACCCGCTCCTGCGGGACCGGCACCTGCGCCGTCGCGGTGGCCGCCATCCGCCGGGACGGCGTCGACCCGGCGGTCACCGGCGAGCCGGCCACCTACACCGTGGACGTGCCGGGCGGCCGACTGGTCATCACCGAGCACCCGGACGGCCGGATCGAGAAGACCGGCCCGGCGGTCATCGTGGCCGCCGGTGAGATCGACGCCCGCTGGTGGGCCGAACTGGGGCGTGTCTGACACGTCTGGGGCGCGGCTCGGGCAGCTGACGGCCCGGTTTGCCCATTTCGCGTGCCGGTGAATCCGCCCGTTCGAGTGACGCGTGTCGCGGACGGGAAGCAAGGCATCGCGGAACGTGCTCTGCTCGGTAGCATGGACCACCGGGAAGGCGCCCCTCGGCGGGGTGGCGGCCGGTGATCGCTGCCGGAGGTGCGCCGATGACCATCGAAGCCGGGCAGTCCCTGACGGGGCAGCCGACGTCCGCACGGCAAGCCGGGGCCAGGCGGCCCCTGGGGGAGCTCGGCCGGGCCGCGCTCGGCCGGGCCGGGCGGGCCGCCCTGCTGGCCACCGGCCGGCCGCCCGTCCCGGACGCCCTCGAACCGCTCGTCCGAGTCCACCGCGAGCACCATCCGCAGGCCGACCTCGGCCTGCTCGCCCGGGCCTACCGGCTCGCCGAGGCCAGCCACCGGGGCCAGAAGCGCAAGAGCGGCGGGCCGTACATCACCCACCCGCTCGCCGTCACCATGATCCTGGCCCAACTCGGCGCCGGGACGACCACCTTGGTCGCCTCGCTGCTCCACGACACCGTCGAGGACACCGAATTGACGCTCGATCAGGTGAGCGCCGGCTTCGGGCCCGAAGTCGCCTACCTGGTCGACGGGGTGACGAAACTGGAGAAGGTCGACTTCGGCGCCGCCGCCGAGGCCGAGACCTTCCGCAAGATGCTGGTCGCCACCGGCGACGACGTCCGGGTGATGGTGATCAAGCTCGCCGACCGGCTGCACAACATGCGCACCATCCGGCACATGAAGCCGGCCAGCCAGGTGCGGATCGCCAAGGTCACCCGGGACGTGCTGATCCCACTGGCCGAACGGCTCGGCATCCAGGTGCTCAAGGCGGAGCTGGAGGACATCGTCTTCGCCACCCTGCACCCCGAGGAGCACGCCCGCACCCGGGCCCTGATGGCCGGTCACGAGGGCGAGCCGGACACCCAGCTGGCCCCCTTCGCCCGGCTGCTGGCCCGCCAGCTGTCCGAGACCGGGGTGACCGCCGAGGTCACCGTCCGGCCCCGGCACTGCGTGTCGCTGCACCGGGTGCTGCTCAAGCGGGCCGCCGCGCCCGGCCCGGACGGGCGGCCGCAGCGGCCGCAGCCCGCCGACTTCGGGCGGCTGCTGGTGGTGGTCGAGGAGAACGCCGACTGCTACGCCGTGCTCGGCGAGCTGCACACCTGCTGGACGCCGCTGCCCGGCGAGTTCAAGGACTTCGTCGCCGCCCCCAAGTTCAACCTCTACCAGTCGCTGCACACCGCGGTGGCGCTCAGCGGCGGCACGGTCGTCGAGGTGCTGGTGCGCACCCGGCGGATGCACGAGGTCGCCGAGACCGGGGTGGTCGCGCTCGGCGACCCGGAGCCGGCCGGCGCCGTCCAGGACGCCGACGAACTCGACCGCACCGACCCGGCCCGGCCCGGCTGGCTCAGCCGGCTGCTGGAGTGGCAGCAGGAGACGCCCGACCCGGACGCCTTCTGGTCCGCGCTCACCGCCGACCTGGCCGGCGACCGCGAGATCACCGTCGTGACGGAGAGCGGCGAAACGCTTCAGCTGAGGGCCGGCGCCACCTGCGTGGACGCCGCCTACCTGCTCGGCGAGGAGACCGGCCACCGGTGCATCGGAGCCCGGGTCAACGGCCGGCTCACCGCGCTCTCCACCGTCCTGCAGGACGGCGACCTGCTCGCCGTGCTCACCGAGGCCGTGCCCACCGGGACCGTGCTCACCGAGGACGGGCCGCGCCCCGCCGAACCCTCCGGGCCCGCGCCCGAGTGGCTCGCGCACGCCCGGACGCCGGCCGCCCGGCTGGCCATCGAACGCTGGCTCGCCGACCACCCGGCCCGGCTCCCGCCGGTGCGCACCGGCCCCTCCAGCGGCCAGCCCGCCCCGCCCGCGCACCGCACCACCGAGCGCCGGCCGGCCCCGGTCGCGGTGGCCGGCCGGCCCGGGGCGCCGGTCCGGCTGGCCCGCTGCTGCACGCCCGTGCCGCCGGACGAGGTGGCCGGCTACCCGATCCGCGGCGGAGCCGTCGCCGTGCACCGCACCGGCTGCCCGGCCGGGGAGCGGATGCGCGCGGACGGGCGCGCCGAGCTGGAGGTCCGCTGGCGGCCGGAGGGCACCCCGGCGGCCGGCCACCGGGCCACCCTGCGGGCCGAGGCGCTCAACCGGCCCCGGCTGCTCGCCGACCTCACGGCGGCCATCTCCGCCGAGGACGTCGGCATCGTGTCGGCCGAGGTCGAACCGCCGCAGGAGCTGCGGGTCCGGCACACCTACACCGTCGAACTGCCCGAGCCGGCCGCGCTGCCCGCGCTGATGCGGGCGATGCTCAAGGTCTCCGGGGTGTACGACGTCAGCCGGCCGCAGGCCCCGGACACCGGCGGGGCCCGCCACCCCGGGGAAAATGGGGATGACCGGTCCGCGCCGGGCGTGGGACCATCATGGGGAATTCACGGCCGGTCCACGGCGTTCTCAGGGCACAGGAGCCCCGACGGCACCCGAGGACCTGAGGGGTAGCTCACCTCGCCCGGCGGTAACCGGGGCGGCAGCTGGGCAGACTCCGGGTGGGACCGCACAAGGCGGTCCCCACAGGCCATCCGCACCAGCGACCAAAGGACAGAATGACCTCCACGTCCGACACCCGCGACCACGCCGACGCCCCGCGCCGCCTGAACGGTCTGCGGGCGGAAGCCCTCATGGACGAGGACCTCGCGGCCATCGACGAGGACCGCGGCCACGGCCACCACCACTACGACGGCGACCAGTACGACCGCAGCGAGCGTGCCGCCCTGCGCCGTGTCGCCGGCCTCTCCACCGAACTCGAAGACGTCACCGAGGTCGAGTACCGCCAGCTCCGCCTGGAGCGCGTGGTGCTCGTCGGCGTCTGGACGGACGGCACCCTGGAGGAGGCGGAGAACTCGATGGCCGAGCTCGCCGCCCTCGCCGAGACGGCCGGCTCCCAGGTGCTGGACGGCGTCATCCAGCGCCGCGACAAGCCCGACGCGGCCACCTACATCGGCTCCGGCAAGGCGAAGGAACTGCGCGACATCGTCGCGGCCACCGGCGCCGACACCGTGGTCTGCGACGGTGAGCTCACCCCCGGCCAGCTGATCCACCTGGAGGACGTGGTCAAGGTCAAGGTCGTCGACCGGACGGCCCTGATCCTGGACATCTTCGCCCAGCACGCCAAGTCCCGGGAGGGCAAGGCGCAGGTCTCGCTCGCGCAGATGCAGTACATGCTGCCGCGCCTGCGCGGCTGGGGTCAGTCGCTGTCCCGGCAGATGGGTGGTGGCGGCGCCGGCTCGTCCGGCGGCGGCATGGCCACCCGTGGTCCCGGTGAGACCAAGATCGAGACCGACCGGCGCCGGATCCGCGAGAAGATGGCGAAGCTGCGCCGCGAGATCGCCGAGATGAAGAAGGGCCGCGACACCAAGCGCCAGGAGCGCAAGCGCCACCAGGTGCCGTCGGTGGCCATCGCCGGGTACACCAACGCCGGCAAGTCGTCCCTGCTCAACCGGCTCACCGGGGCGGGCGTCCTGGTGGAGAACTCCCTGTTCGCCACCCTGGACCCGACCGTGCGCCGGGCCCAGACCCCGAGCGGGCGGCTCTACACCCTGGCCGACACCGTCGGCTTCGTCCGGCACCTGCCGCACCACCTGGTCGAGGCCTTCCGCTCGACCATGGAGGAGGTCGCCGACGCGGACCTCATCCTGCACGTGGTCGACGGCTCGCACCCCGAGCCGGAGACGCAGCTGGCCGCCGTCCGCGAGGTCATCGTCTCGGTCGACGCGCAGAACGTGCCGGAGATCGTGGTGATCAACAAGGCGGACGCCGCCGACCCGCACGTGCTGCAGCGACTGCTGCGCCGCGAGCCGCACGCCATCGTGGTGTCGGCCCGCAGCGGCGAGGGCATCGAGGAGCTGCTGAAGCTCATCGACGACGAGCTGCCGCGCCCGGCGATCGAGGTGCGGGCCCTGGTGCCCTACACCCAGGGCGGGCTGGTCTCCCGGGTGCACGCCGAGGGCGAGCTGCTCGGCACCGAGCACACCGGCGAGGGCACGCTGCTGCACGCCAAGGTGCCGGCCGAGCTGGCCGCCGAGCTGGAGCGCTACGCGGTGGCGCTGCAGGTCTGAGGCGTCGGGCCGACGAAGGGCCCCCGGACGTGACCGTGATGCCGCTGGGCATCGCGCGAGCGTCCGGGGGCCCTTCGCGTGCCCGTCCGGGGTACCGGGGCGTCCGTTCCGGGGTCCGCCAGGGGGCTCGTCCGGGCCTGCGGGCCTGCGGGCCTGTGGGCGTGTGGGCGTGTGGGTGTGGGCGTGCGGGCTACTTCACGTTCTTGGCGAAGTAGTCGAAGGCCTGCTTCGCCTGGTCCTGCAGCGAGGGGCCGGCCAGGTACCCGGGCGGGTTGCGGCTGCCGATCGCGGTGACGCTGATCAGGTTGGGCTTGCCGTCCTTGGTGATGAACCAGCCGCCGCCGCTGGAGCCGCCGGTCACGGTGCAGCCGGTGACGTACATCGGCGGGCGGCTCCGGTCGGGGGAGAGCCTGGCCGGCGGGACCGGGGGCTCGCAGCGGGAGAGCTCCAGGCCGTCGAACGGCCGATCGGTCGGGTAGCCGTAGGCCGCCGCCGAGCCGATCTGCTCGCGCGGGGCGTTGAACCAGACCGGGACCGAGCCGCCGACCGCCTCCTCCAGCGACGCGCCGGAGCCGCCCTCGCCGCGCACCCGGATGATCCCGTAGTCGTACTGGTGGTGGGCGCCGACGCCGCCCTCCCCGAGCCAGGTCGGCGACACCAGCGCGCGCACCGCCGCCCACCGGCCGTACGGGGCGGCCTGCTGCTCGGCGAGCGGTTTGCCGCGGGCCGCCTGGCCGTCCCGGTTGAAACCGGGCACGAAGGTGATGTTCCGCAGCCAGCCGCCGCCCTTGCCGTCGTGCAGGCAGTGCGCGGCGGTGTAGACGAGGTTGCTGCGGCCCGGGTTGGCCGGGTCGGAGACCACCGTCGCGGAGCAGGCCGCGTCGCCCTGGGGCGTGGTGACGAAGAGCCGTCCGACCACGGCGGTGGCCGGGCCGTACGGGTGCGGCTGCGGCGTGGCCGCGACGGCTGCGGGCGGGGCGTCCGGCCGGCCGTCGTCCGGTGCGGCGGTGAGCGGGTACTCCGGGGTGGCCCGCCCCTTGGCGGCGGCCATCCGGGTGGTCGACCAGAAGCCCGGGGCCACCTCGTTGGCGAAGCCGCTGCCGGAGACGAACCGGGCCCAGTCCTCCACCTTCCAGCCCGTCAGGTCGCCCAGGCTGGTGGGGGCCGACGTGGGGAGGGCGGGCGGCGGTGCGGCCGCCGTGGCGCCGGAGTCGTCCGGCCCGCAGGCGGTCGCGGCGAGCGCGAGCACGGCGAGCACCGCGGCGCCGGTCGGTCCGGATCGGCGCCGCGGTCCGCGGCCGGTGTGCTTCGGCATGCTGCATCGTCCCCCGGGGGCGGCCTCCGCCGCCCGTACGGCTTGGTCCGGTCCGACCGGAAAGGGCCTACGGCTTCTTGGAGATCCAGTCCAGCGCCTGCTTGGCGACCGTCTCCAGGTACGGGCCGCTCAGCGAGGTGTGGTCCTCGGTGCCGATGGACGTGTTGCTGACCAGGGCGGTCTTCCCGTCCGGCATGGTGGCGAACCAGCCGCCGCCGCTGGAGCCCTGGGTCATGTTGCAGCCGATGGTGAGCATCGACGGGCGCTTGGCGTCGAACGACAGCCGGGTCGGCTTGCCGCCGTCGCACTTGTACAGCTCCTGGCCGTCGAACGGCTTGTAGAGCGGGTAGCCGACCGCCGCGACGGACATCTTGTCGCGCGGGGCGTCGAACCAGACCGGGACGGCCGAACCGACCGTCTCCTCCAGCGACTTGCCGGAGTCGTTCTGGTTGTGCACCCGCATGACGGCGAAGTCGTACTGGTTCGCGGCGTCACCGGTGCCGCCGCCCTCGACCATCCACTGCGGCGAGGTGGTGACCAGGTCGGCCCACCAGGTGCCCAGCGGGGCCAGTTCGGACAGCGGGGCCTTCTTGCCGCCGCTGGAGGCGCCCGAGTTGTTGTAGGCGGGCACGAAGACCAGGTCCTTGAAGAAGTCGCCGCCCTTGCCCGCGTGCACGCAGTGGCCGGCCGTCCAGACCAGATTGCTCTTGCCGGGGTGCTGCGGGTCGGTGATCACCGTCGCCGAGCAGTTGCCCCGGCCGCCCTGGGCGCTGAAGAACACCTTCCCGGACGGCTGCTTGGTGTACGGGCGGGGCACCGGCACGGCCTTGACCACCGGCGGGTCCGGGTCCGTCACGCCGTTGTCGGCGGCCGGCTTGGCGGTGGGCGGGGCCGGATCGGCGGGCTTGGAGTCGCCCATCTTGTCCGGGTTCCAGAAGTCCTTCACCACCGGGTTGTTGAAGACGTGCTTGGACGCCCACGAGTCCCAGTCCTCGAACTTCCACTTCTTCAGGTCGTCCCAGGACTTCGGCAGGCCCTCCAGCAGGCTGGTCGGGATGCCCGACGGGAGGGTGATCCCGCCGATCACGCCGCTCCCCGGGGCGGCGGTGCTGGACGCGGGCGGCGGCGCGGCGCTGCCGCCCCCGTCGCCCGCCGGACCGTCCGGCCCGCAGGCGCTCGCCGCGAGCAGCGTCCCCGTGACGAGGGCGACGGCCATGGCTGACCGGTGGATCGATGGCATGTGTGCGCTTCCCCCTGTGCTCGATCGGGCTGTCGTGCGGCGACTCGCCGCTGTGGAGTCTTCCACCGGTCACCAGGACGGCGGCGGCCGCCCCCCGGGTTGCGGCCCTGACCGGAGGTCACCGATCCGTGACGTGGCCACGATCGGCCCGCCGACCCAGCAGGGCCCCGCGCGCCGGACGCGGACAATCCCCGATCTTCACCCGGACGAGTGAGCCGACCTTGTGATCACCCGTCAGGGATAGGTAACCCTTACCTGACGCGACGGTGCGAGCGCCCGCCGATCCTCTCCACCACCCGCGCGCGTCCGCACCCCCACGCGCCCCAAGGAGCAGCCTTGAGCACCGCCCTCACCGGAGCCCCGCCCGCCCCGCTGCTGCACGCGGACCGGCCGGCCGAGCCCGATCCGCTGCTGCACCCGGACCCCGCCGTCGCCGCCGAACAGGCCGCCCTGGAAGCCCTGCTGCGCTGCTGGACGCGCGAGACCGGCGCCCGCCCCGGCCCCGACGGCCGGCTGCGGATCGCCGTCCTCGGCGGCGCCGCCCGGCTCTCCGCCCCCGTCCGCTACTGGTCGCCCGGCGGCTGGCACCGGTTCGGCCCCGCCGTCCTCTCCGCCGGGGAGGGCACCGCCGACGCCCCCGTGGACGCCGTCACCACCGCCGCGCTGCTCGCCGCCGCGGCCGCCGACCGCCCCGACCCCGGGCAGGTCGCCGACCTCGCCGCCCGGGTCGCCGACTCGGTCGTCCGCACCGCCGACATCCTCGCCCACCGCCGCACCGCCGCCCCCGCCGGCGGCCCGGAACGCTCGCACTTCCTCGCCGCCGAACAGTCCCTGCTGCTCGGCCACCCGCTGCACCCCACCCCGAAGAGCCGCGACGGCCTCGGCCCGGCCCAGAGCGCCGCCTACTCGCCCGAACTGCACGGCTCCTTCCAACTCCACTGGTACGCGGTCCACCGCGACCTGCTCGCCGCCGGCTCCGCCCTCACCGACAGCGCCGACCGGATCACCGCGGACCTGCTCGGCGACCACGCCGCCCTGCCGCCCGGCACCGCCGCCCTGCCGCTGCACCCCTGGCAGGCCCGCGAACTCGCCCACCGCCCGGCCGTCGCCGCCCTGCTCGCCGACGGGCTGCTGCACGACCTCGGCCCGGCCGGCGAACCCTGGTACCCCACCTCCTCGGTGCGCACCGTCTACCGCCCCGGCACCCCCTGGATGCTCAAGCTCTCGCTCGGCCTGCGGATCACCAACTCCCGCCGGGAGAACCTGCGCAAGGAACTCCACCGCGGCCTGGAGGTGCACCGGCTGCTGGAGAGCGGCCTGGCCGCCGAATGGCACCGTGCCCACCCCGGCTTCGACATCGTCCGCGACCCGGCCTGGATCGGCGTCGACCACCCCGCCCTCGGCGACCCGGGCGGCCTGGACACCGTGCTGCGCGCCCAGCCCTTCGCCCCCGCCGACCGCGCGCTGTGCGTCGCCGGGCTGGTCGCCGAACAGCCGCTCGGCACCGGCGACACCGTGCCGTCCCGGCTCGGCGACACCCTGCGGGCGCTCGCCGTCCGCTGCGGCCGCCCGCTGCGGACCGTCGCCGCCGAATGGTTCCTGCGCTACCTGGACGCCGTCGTACTGCCCGTCCTCTGGCTGGACGGCACGGCCGGCATCGCCCTGGAGGCGCACCAGCAGAACAGCCTCGTCCTGCTCGACGCCGACGGCTGGCCCAGCGGCGGCCGCTACCGCGACAACCAGGGCTACTACTACCGGGAGAGCGCCGCCGACCGGCTCACCGCGCGGCTGCCCGGGCTCGGCGAGCACAGCGACACCTTCCTGCCCGACGAGGTGATCGACCACCACTTCGCCTACTACCTCGGCATCAACCACGTCCTCGGCCTGGTCGGCGCCTTCGGCAGCCAGGGGCTCGCCGACGAGACCGTGCTGCTGGCCGGGCTGCGCCGCTTCCTGGCCGGCCCGCGGGCCGCCGCCACCGGCTCGGCGCTGCCCGGGCTGCTGCTCGACGCGCCCACCCTGCCCTGCAAGGCCAACCTGCTCACCCGGATCAACGGCCTGGACGAACTGGTCGGCCCGGTCGCCACCCAGTCCGTCTACGTGGACATCCCCAACCCGCTGGCGGGCGCATGAGCCTGCTCGACGACCCGCCGGGATGGGGCGCGATCCCCACCCCGGCCGGCGAGTTCCGGCTCAGCCCGGTCCGACTGCCCACCGACCTGGACCTGCTCGCCGGGTGGATGAACGACCCCGAGATCGCCGCGTTCTGGCGGCTCGCCGGGCCGCCCGACGCCACCGAACGGCACCTCCGGGCCCAACTCGACGGCGACGGCCGCAGCGTGCCCTGCCTCGGCCTGCTCGACGGCGCCGCGACGAGCTACTGGGAGGTCTACCGCGCCGACCTCGACCCGCTCGCCCGGCACTACCCGGCCCGGCCGCACGACACCGGCGTCCACCTCCTGATCGGCCCCGCCGAGAGCCGCGGCCGGGGCCTCGGCGCCGTCCTGCTGGCCGCCCTCGCCGAGCGGATCCTGCGGCAACGGCCCCGCTGCGAACGGGTCGTCGCCGAACCGGACGTCCGCAACCGGCGCTCCGTCCGGGCCTTCGAACAGGCCGGATTCCGGCTGGACACCGAACTCGACCTGCCCGACAAGCGCGCCGCCCTGATGGTCCGTGCCCGCGTCCCCTTCGTCGCCTAGGACACCCCCGTGGACACCCCAGCACCCCAGCCGCCGTACGACCTGCTCGGCGTCGGCATCGGCCCCTTCAACCTCTCGCTCGCCGCGCTCGCCGCGCCCGTCCCCGGCCTGCGCACGCTCTTCTGCGACCAGCGCCCGGAGTTCCGCTGGCACCCCGGCATGCTGGTGGACGGGGCCCGGATGCAGGTGCCGTTCCTCGCCGACCTGGTCTCCCTCGTCGACCCGACCAACCCCTGGTCCTTCCTCAACTACCTGCGCGACCAGGACCGGCTCTTCCCGTTCTACTTCGCCGAGCGCTTCCAACTGCCCCGCCGCGAGTACGACCACTACTGCCGGTGGGCCGCCGAACGGCTCGCCAACTGCCGCTTCGGCACCGAGGTCACCGCCCTGCACTGGGAAGCCCCGCACTTCCGGGCCGAGCTGACCGACACCGCGACCGGGCGGCGGACCGAGGTGCACGCCCGCAACCTCGCCCTCGGCGTCGGCACCCGGCCCGTCCTGCCCGCGGCCTTCACCGCCCTCGACGGCCACCCGCGCGCCTTCCACTCCGCCGACTACCTGGACCGCCGCGGCGACCTCGCCGGCGCCCGGGACATCACCGTGGTCGGCAGCGGGCAGTCCGGCGCCGAGGTCTTCCTCGACCTGCTCCGGCGCCACGACGGCGACGGCGTCCGGCTGCGCTGGCTCACCCGGACCAGGGCGCTCGCGCCGATGGAGTACTCCAAGCTCGGCCTGGAGCACTTCACCCCCGACTACACCCACTACTTCCACAGCCTGCCCGAACCCGTCCGGGACGCGCTGGTCGCCGCCCAGTGGCAACTGCACAAGGCCGCCAGCGCCGAAACCCTCGCCGAGATCCACGACCACCTCTACGAACGCACCATCGGCCGCCCGATCGACACCGCCCCGGTCGACATCACCCCCGGCACCGCCGTCACCGAAGCCCGCCCCGGCCCCTGCGGCGGCCTCGAACTGCACTGCCGGCACGGCGACTCCGGCGTCGAACACGTCCTGCGCACCGACGCCGTGGTGCTCGCCACCGGCTACCGGGCCGCCCGGCCGACCGCGCTCGAACCGCTCGCCCGGCTGATCGACTGGGACGGGGACGGGCGCTACCGGGTCGACCTCGACCACCGGGTCGCCACCCGGCCCGAACTCACCGGCGGCCTCTACGTCCAGAACGCCGAACTGCACACCCACGGCGTCGGCGCCCCCGACCTGGGGCTCGGCGCCCACCGGGCCGCCGTCATCCTCAACGCCGTCACCGGCCGGACCGTCCACCGGCTGCCCGCCCGCACCGCCTGGACCGGCTTCGCGCCGCCCGGGACCGCCCCCGCCCCCGCCCCCGCCCCCGCCCCCGCCCCTGCCTCCGCCCCTGCCTCCGCCCCTGCCGCAGCTGTTGCCGAGGGCACCCCCACCGAGAGCACCCCCGCCATCCCCCGTCCCCAGGAGCTGACCCGTGCCGCAACCGTCGGCCGCTGAACCGCCGTTGTACCTGCCCCCGCACCTGACCGCCGGGCACTGGCGGCGGGCCGGGCGCGCCCTGCTGGCCAAGATGCTCGGCGAGTTCGCCTACGAGGAACTGCTCACCCCCGTCCGCGCCGCCTCCGACGGCGAGTACCTGCTCTGGCTGCCCGAGGCCGAGTACCGCTTCACCGCCCGCCGCGGCGCGTACGGAAGCTGGCGGGTCGACCCGGAGTCGGTCCGCTGCTCCGACCCGGACGGCCTCGACCCGCTGCGCTTCCTCCCGCACGCCCGGCACGCCCTCGGCCTGCGCGGCGAGACCACCGGCCACCTGATCCGCGAACTCACCGCCACCCTGACCGCCGACGCGCACCAGCTCGCCACCGCGCTCACCGCCGCCGAACTCGCCGACCTCGACCACCCCGCCCTGGAGGGCCGCCAGGACGGCCACCCCTGGATCGTCCCCAACAAGGGCCGGATCGGCTTCTCCGCCACCGACGCCGCCCGCTGGGCCCCGGAGGCCCGCACCCCGCGCCCGCTGCCCTGGATCGCCGTCCACCGCCGGCTCGCCGAGTACCGCGGCGTGCCCGGCCTGGAGCGGCCCGAGCAGCTGTACGCCCGCGAACTCGACGACCCGGACGCGCTGCGCGCCGCCCTCGGCCCGGCCGCCGCCGACTACCTGCTGCTGCCCGTCCACCCCTGGCAGTGGGACGAGACGATCGTCCCGCTGTTCGCGCCCTGGATCGCCTCCGGCGAGATCGTCCCGCTGCCCTCCGACGGCGACCCACGGCTGCCCCAGCAGTCCATCCGCTCCTTCTTCAACACCGCCCACCCCGAGCGCTGCACCGTCAAACTGCCGCTGTCCGTCCTCAACACCCTGGTCTGGCGCGGCCTGCCCACCGAACGCACCCTCGCTGCGCCCGCCGTCACCGCCTGGATCCACGGCCTGCGCGACGCCGACCCCTACCTGCGCGACGAGTGCCGGGTGATCCTGCTCGGCGAGATCGCCTCCGTCACCGTCGACCACCCGCTCTACCGCGAGCTGCCCGAGGCGCCCTACCAGTACAAGGAACTCCTCGGCGCGATCTGGCGCGAACCGCTCGGCCCCTTCCTGGCCGGCGGCGAACGCGCCCGCACCCTGGCCGCCCTGCTGCAGACCGGCTCCGACGGCCGGGCGCTCGCCGCCGAACTGATCGCCCGCTCCGGGCTCACCCCCGCCGCCTGGACCGGCCGGCTGTTCGGCGCCGTGCTGCCGCCGCTGCTGCACTTCCTCTACCGGTACGGGCTGGTCTTCTCCCCGCACGGCGAGAACGCCATCGTCGTCTTCGACGAGCACGACGCGCCGACCCGGCTCGCGGTCAAGGACTTCGTCGACGACGTCAACCTCAGCGACCAGGACCTGCCCGAACTGCGCGACCTGCCCGCCGAGGTCGACGACGTCCTGCTGCGGGACGGCCCGCAGGGGCTCTGCCAGTTCCTCCACTCCGGGCTGTTCATCGGCGTCCTGCGCTACCTCGCCCCGCTGCTGGAGGCGCAGACCGGGCTGCCCGAGGCCGAGTTCTGGGCCCTGCTGCGGGCCGAGATCCGCCGCTACCAGGACCGCTTCCCCGGCCTGGGCGAGCGCTTCGAGCTGTTCGACCTGTTCCGGCCGCGGATCGACCGGCTCTGCCTCAACCGCAACCGGCTGCTGCTCGACGGCTACCAGGACCGCCCGCACCGCCCGCACGCCGCCCGGTACGGGACCGTCCCCAACGCCCTGGTGACCCTGGAGGCGGATCTTCCCGGGCGACGGAGCCGGATTGTCACCCCAGCCCCGTAGGCTGGGAGGGTCATGACGAACGACTCCGAAACCCAGCTCCCCGGCGAGACCGAGCTCCCTGGCGAGGACGGCGGCGCCGCCGCCGACGTCGAGGAAGCCGTCGCCGTTCCGCGCTCCCGCATCCCCGACCTGCTGCACGCCGCGGTGGCGGCCGTCGGCGGCGTCGAGCGCCCCGGTCAGCTCCGGATGGCCGAGGCCGTCGCCGACGCCGTCGACAACGCCGAGCACCTGCTCGTCCAGGCCGGCACCGGCACCGGGAAGTCCCTCGCCTACCTGGTGCCCGCGCTCGCCCACGGGGACCGCGTGGTGGTCGCCACCGCCACCCTGGCGCTGCAACGCCAGCTCGTCGAACGGGACTTGCCGCGCACGGTCGAGGCGCTGCACCCGGTGCTGCGCCGCCGCCCGCTGTTCGCGATGCTCAAGGGCCGCTCCAACTACCTGTGCCTGCACCGGGCCAACGAGGGCACCCCGAGCGACGAGGGCGAGGGCCTGTTCGACGCGGCCGAGGCGCTCGGCGGGCCCGCCAGCAAGCTCGGGCAGGACGTGCTGCGGCTGCGCGAGTGGGCCGACGAGAGCGACACCGGGGACCGGGACGACCTCAGCCCCGGCGTCTCCGACAAGGCCTGGGCCCAGCTGGCGGTCACCTCCAAGGAGTGCCTGGGCGCCACCCGCTGCGCGTACGGGCAGGAGTGCTTCGCCGAGAAGGCCCGGGAGCGGGCCAAACTGGCCGACGTCGTGGTCACCAACCACGCGATGCTCGCGATCGACGCGATCGAGGGCGCGCCGGTGCTGCCCGAGCACGGGCTGCTGATCGTCGACGAGGCGCACGAACTGGTCAACCGGGTCACCGGCGCGGCCACCGCCGAGCTGACCGTCGGCGCGGTCAACCGGGCGGTCAAGCGCGCCGCCCGGCTCGCCAACGAGAAGGCCGTGGACGCCTTGCAGGCCGCCGCCGAGAACTACCACGGCCTGATGGAGACCGCCCAGCCCGGCCGGGTCGAGGAACTGCCCGAGTACCTGGCGTACGCGGTCACCTCGATCCGGGACGCCGCCCGCCAGGTGATCAGCTCGCTCGGCGAGACCCGCGACAAGGGGCTCAGCGACGAGGACGCCGTCCGCAAGCAGGCGATGGCCTCCGCCGAGTCGCTGCACGAGACCGCCGAGCGGCTGCTGGAGGACTCCGAGTACGACGTGGTCTGGATCGAGCGCAGCGACCGCTTCGGCATGGGCACCGGCTCGCTGCGGGTCGCGCCGCTCAGCGTCTCCGGGCTGCTGCGCGAGGGCCTCTACAAGGAGCGCTCGGTGGTGCTCACCTCGGCCACCCTCAAGCTCGGCGGGGACTTCAACGGCGTCGCCGCCTCCGTCGGCCTGCCCTCGGACTCCCGGCTGCCGGACCAGCGCACCCCCGGGGACAATCCTTCGGCCGGGTCCGGGTCCGGGTCCGGGTCCGGGTCCGGTTCCGGCTTCGGCGAGGACGCGGTGCCGCACTGGCGCGGCATCGACGTCGGCTCGCCGTTCAAGTACCCCAAGCAGGGCATCCTGTACGTCGCCCGGCACCTCGCCGATCCCGGCCGAGATCCCGAACGGCCAGACATGCTGGACGAGTTGGCGGAGCTGATCGGCGCGGCCGGCGGGCGCACGCTGGGCCTGTTCTCCTCGATGCGCGGCGCCCAGACGGCCGCCGAGGCGCTGCGGGAGCGGCTGGACAACCGGATCCTGCTCCAGGGGGAGGACACCCTGGGCGAGTTGATCCGGGAGTTCGCCTCGGACGCGTCCACCTGCCTGTTCGGCACGCTCTCGCTCTGGCAGGGCGTGGACGTGCCCGGCTCGGCCTGCCAGCTGGTCGTGATGGACCGCATCCCGTTCCCCCGGCCGGACGACCCGCTGATGAGCGCCCGCCAGAAGGACGTCGAACAGCGCGGCGGGAACGGCTTCATGGCCGTCGCGGCGACGCACGCGGCGCTGCTGATGGCGCAGGGCGCCGGCCGGCTGGTGCGCGCGGCCGAGGACCGGGGCGTGGTCGCGGTGCTCGACCCGCGGGTGGAGACCAAGCGGTACGGGAGCTTCTTCCGCTCCTCGATGCCGGAGTTCTGGTACACCACGGACCGCAACCAGGTGCGCCGCTCGCTGGCGGCGATCGACGCCTCGGCGCCGCCGGTCAAGCCGGTGGTGAAGCGGGGCTGAGCGGTGCGGTGATCCGGGGCTCCGCCCAGCCCCCCCTGGGGGCCGAGGCGGGGCCCGGAAGCCCCCGGAGACGCCGGAGGGGCTCCCCGCGACCACGCGGTGGAGCCCCTTCCCGCTGGGTGCGCGCGAGGCGTCAGAGGCGGCGCAGGACCGCGACGACCTTGCCCAGGATGGTCGCGTTGTCGCCGTTGATCGGCTCGTACGCCGGGTTGTGCGGCATCAGCCAGATCCGGCCGTCCTCTCGCTTGAGCCGCTTGACCGTGGCCTCGCCGTCGATCATCGCGGCCACGATGTCGCCGTTCTCGGCGACCGGCTGGCGGCGCACGGTGACCCAGTCGCCGTCGCAGATGGCCGCCTCGATCATCGAGTCGCCGCGCACGGTGAGCGCGAACAGCTCGCCCTCGCCGACCAGCTGGCGGGGCAGCGGGAAGACGTCCTCGACCGTCTGCTCGGCCAGGATCGGGCCGCCGGCGGCGATCCGGCCGACCAGCGGCACGTACGAGGTGGACGGCCGGCCGGCCGTCTCGGCGGTGTTCGGGCGGGCCACCTCGACGCCGCGGACCTCGTAGGCGCGCGGGCGGTGCGGGTCGCGGCGCAGGAAGCCCTTGCGTTCCAGGGCCATCAGCTGGTGGGCGACCGAGGAGGTGCTGGACAGGCCGACGGCCTGGCCGATCTCGCGCATGGACGGCGGGTAGCCGCGGCGCTGGACGGAGTCCCGGATGACCTCGATCACGCGGCGCTGGCGTTCGGTGAGACCGGCCTCGTCGGTGCGGATGCCGGGGGGGCGGCCGGGCAGCGCGCGGGTGGGCGCCTGGTGGGCGTCGTCGATCGCGGGGGAGTGTTCGATCGGCTGGTCGGGAACGCGGCCCGTGCTGGAAAGGGCCGGGCCGGAGAGGCGCTGGTCTTCGCTACGGTCCATGCTGATGTCCACGCTCTGCTGATTCGTGGTGCGCTGCCCCACCTTGAACTGGGAGTGTTCCTGCACCGGGATGGTGTTGCTTTCGATGGTGTTCACGGCGGCCCCTCTCGACGGCTGTCCTCTCCCCTTTTCCAGCCCAACGCCCCTCCTATCGAAAGGTTGCGCCAAACACACGTTCGAGTGAATTATTCGAGAGTTGGCTGACTCGATCAAGGCTTTGCTGTACATCGAGACTGTGCATCGAGTAAATGTTCGATCGGATCTCGACTTCGGCAGTCTAATCGGTGCCGACACGCCAGGGGTGTCGCTTCCCCCGGAGACCTACATCTAGTGGTTACAGTCCTCTCCGTGCCCAGTACTAGTGGTTACGGCGCATGATCAGCTTGCCGAGGCCGGGGTCGCATCGCATAGACTCAACAGGTCCGCACGTCCTGCCAGGGAGGGATCCTCAGGTGCACTGCCCCTTCTGCCGGCATTCCGACAGCCGTGTTGTCGACAGCCGGACCAATGAGGACGGCAGCTCGATCCGCCGTCGTCGGCAGTGCCCGGACTGCGGCCGCCGCTTCACCACCGTGGAGACGGCCGCACTGATGGTCATCAAGCGCAGCGGGGTCACCGAGCCCTTCTCCCGGGAGAAGGTCATCACCGGCGTCCGCAAGGCCTGTCAGGGCCGCCCGGTCACCGAGGACGCCCTCGCCCAGCTCGGCCAGCGGGTCGAGGAGTGCGTGCGCGCCACCGGCAACGCCGAGCTGACCACCCACGACGTCGGGCTGGCCATACTCGGCCCGCTCAAGGAGCTCGACGTGGTCGCCTTCCTGCGCTTCGCCAGCGTGTACCAGGCGTACGACGGACTGGAAGACTTCGAGGCCGCCATCGCGGAACTCCGCGCCGAACGGCCCGTCCCCGAGGCGGACGGCACCTGCGTGCCCGTCGCCGCCGCCGCGCCCTAGGAGGCGCCGGCACCCGGCCCCCTGGCGGGCCTTGCTGCACCACGGGTCCCACGGGGCCCACGCATGCCCGGAAAAAGGGCACAGAACACAACAAACCGTGCGCAAGCAGGCGAGGTCTCGGCCTGCCCGCACACCGGAAGAACGAACCAGCGGTGCCCGGACTTTTCAGGGCACTTCGGGCGTTTGCCCAGGAGGAGGAAGAAGTGACAGACACCACGAGCGGTTCCGCACGCGGGTCGAAGTCCGACAAGACCACGGCCAAGGGCGGCGGCAAGGCCCCCAAGGGCGGTCTGCCGATCGGGCGCATCTACACCACTCCTGGCGTGCACCCGTACGACGAGGTCCGCTGGGAGCGCCGCGACGTCGTCATGACCAACTGGCGCGACGGGTCCATCAACTTCGAGCAGCGCGGCGTCGAGTTCCCCGACTTCTGGTCGGTCAACGCCGTCAACATCGTCACGTCCAAGTACTTCCGCGGCGCCGTCGGCACTCCCCAGCGCGAGTGGAGCCTCAAGCAGATCATCGACCGCGTGGTGCTCACCTACCGCGCCGCCGGCGAGAAGCACGGCTACTTCGCCACCAAGGACGACGCCGAGATCTTCGAGCACGAGCTGACGCACGCCCTCCTCCACCAGGTGTTCAGCTTCAACTCGCCGGTCTGGTTCAACGTCGGCACCAAGCAGCCCCAGCAGGTCAGCGCCTGCTTCATCCTGTCCGTCGACGACTCCATGGAGTCGATCCTCGACTGGTACAAGGAAGAGGGCATGATCTTCAAGGGCGGCTCCGGCGCCGGCCTCAACCTCTCCCGCATCCGCTCCTCGAAGGAACTGCTGTCCTCCGGCGGCAACGCCTCCGGCCCGGTCTCCTTCATGCGCGGCGCCGACGCCTCCGCCGGCACCATCAAGTCCGGTGGCGCCACCCGCCGCGCGGCCAAGATGGTCGTGCTCGACGTCGACCACCCCGACGTCGAGGCCTTCATCGAGACCAAGGTGAAGGAGGAGGAGAAGATCCGCGCCCTGCGCGACGCCGGCTTCGACATGGACCTCGGCGGCGACGACATCACCTCCGTCCAGTACCAGAACGCCAACAACTCCGTCCGCGTCTCCGACGAATTCATGACCGCCGTCGAGAACGGCACCGAATTCGGCCTGCGCGCCCGGATGACCGGCGAGGTCATCGAGACCGTCGACGCCAAGAAGCTGTTCCGCAAGATGGCCGAGGCCGCCTGGGCCTGCGCCGACCCCGGGATCCAGTACGACTCCACCATCAACCACTGGCACACCTGCCCGGAGTCCGGCCGCATCAACGCGTCCAACCCCTGCTCCGAGTACATGCACCTGGACAACTCCAGCTGCAACCTCGCCTCGCTGAACCTGATGAAGTTCCTGCGCGACGACGACTCCTTCGACGCGGACACCTTCGCCAAGGTCGTCGAGCTGGTCATCACCGCGATGGACATCTCCATCTGCTTCGCCGACTTCCCCACCGAGAAGATCGGCGAGACCACCCGCGCCTACCGCCAGCTCGGCATCGGCTACGCCAACCTCGGCGCCCTGCTGATGGCCACCGGCCACGCCTACGACAGCGAGGGCGGCCGCGCCCTGGCCGGCGCCATCACCTCGCTGATGACCGGCACCGCCTACCGCCGCGGCGCCGAACTCGCCGGCGTCGTCGGCCCGTACGACGGCTACGCCCGCAACGCCGCCCCGCACCAGCTGGTCATGAAGCAGCACGCGGACGCCTCGCTCGCCGCCGTCTCGCTCGACGAGCTGGACGCCCCGGTCTGGGCCGTGGCCAACGACACCTGGCAGGACGTCCTGCGGATCGGCGCGCAGAACGGTTTCCGCAACGCCCAGGCCTCGGTGCTCGCCCCCACCGGCACCATCGGCCTGATGATGGACTGCGACACCACCGGAGTCGAGCCGGACCTGGCGCTCGTCAAGTTCAAGAAGCTCGTCGGCGGCGGCTCGATGCAGATCGTCAACGGCACCGTCCCGCGCGCCCTCAAGCGCCTCGGCTACCAGGACGAGCAGATCGAGGCGGTCGTCGCCCACATCGCCGAGCACGGCAACGTGGTGGACGCCCCGGGCCTCAAGGCCGAGCACTACGAGGTCTTCGACTGCGCGATGGGCGAGCGGGTCATCTCGGCCATGGGCCACGTCCGGATGATGGCCGCGATCCAGCCCTGGATCTCCGGCGCGATCTCCAAGACCGTCAACATGCCGGCCTCCGCGACCATCGAGGACATCGAGGAGATCTACTTCGAGGCGTGGAAGATGGGCGTCAAGGCGCTCGCCATCTACCGCGAAAACTCGAAGGTCGGCCAGCCGCTCTCGGCGAAGAAGAAGGAATCCGAGGCCAAGGCCGAGGAGGCCCCGGCCGCCGCGGTCCAGAAGGTCGTCGAGTACCGCCCGGTCCGCAAGCGCCTGCCCAAGGGCCGCCCGGGCATCACCACCTCCTTCACGGTCGGTGGCGCCGAGGGCTACATGACCGCCAACTCCTACCCGGACGACGGCCTCGGCGAGGTCTTCCTCAAGATGTCCAAGCAGGGTTCGACCCTCGCGGGCATGATGGACGCCTTCTCCATCGCCGTCTCGGTCGGCCTGCAGTACGGCGTGCCGCTGGAGACCTACGTCTCGAAGTTCACCAACATGCGCTTCGAGCCGGCCGGTCTGACCGACGACCCGGACGTGCGGATGGCGCAGTCGATCGTCGACTACATCTTCCGCCGCCTGGCGCTCGACTTCCTGCCGTTCGAGACCCGTTCGGCGCTCGGCATCCACTCCGTCGAGGAGCGCCAGCGCCACCTGGACACGGGTTCCTACGAGCCGCTGGAGTCCGAGGAGCTCGACACCGAGTCGCTCGCCCAGTCGGCCCCGGTGGTCGCCACCCCGGCCCCCGCCGTCGAGGCGCCCAAGGCCCCCAAGGCCTCCCCGGCGCAGGCCCACAACTCCACGGAGCTGATGGAGATCCAGCTCGGCCTCAACGCCGACGCCCCGCTCTGCTTCTCCTGCGGCACCAAGATGCGCCGCGCCGGCAGCTGCTACCTCTGCGAGGGCTGCGGCTCCACCAGCGGCTGCAGCTGACCGCCGGTACTGACCCCGCGCGGGTGAGCCACCGCTGAGGCGGGGGGGGGGGGGTTAAGCCGAGCCCCCCCCCCGGGCGCGGTTGGGGGGCCCAGGCCGGCGCCCCAGTTGAAGCAGGGG
>NZ_JBHXMU010000018.1:71391-74312 GCF_042720685.1 Kitasatospora sp. NPDC058492 | reverse complement strand
GCTGCGGACCCACCAGCGGCTGCCGCTCCCCGCCGGTACTCACCCCGCGGGGGTGCGCCACGGGTGTGGGGGGGCGCGGACTTCCCGTCCCCCCCCCGCCTCTTCTCGTTGTCCGGGCACCTTCGCGGACGCCGATGTCACGGATGGGGGCGGTGGGCGGTCGGTAGGGGTGACGGTGTTCGGCGGGAGGAGTGGTGTGGTGATGGGGACGGTGCTGGTGACCGGGGCGACGGGGGTTCTGGGGCGGGAGGTGGTGCGGCTGCTGGTCGCGCGCGGGGTGGCGGTGCGGGGGCTGAGCCGGCGGGTGCGGAGCGGGGGCGCGGGGGTCGAGTGGGTGGTCGGGGACCTCGTGACCGGGGAGGGGATCGCCGGGGCGGTGGCGGGGGTCGAGGTGGTGGTGGACTGCGCGACCACGGTGGGGCGCAAGGACGTGGCCGCGGTCCGGACGCTGGTGGCGGAGGCCGGGAAGGCGGGGGTGCGGCACCTGCTGTACGTGTCGATCGTCGGGGTCGACCGGGTGCCGATCCCGTACTACCGGGCGAAGCTCGCCTGTGAGCGGGTGGTGCGGGAGTCGGGGCTGGGGTGGACGGTGCTGCGGGCGACGCAGTTCCACGACCTGTTGCTGAGGATCTTCGACGTGTCGGCGCGGTTGCCGGTGTTCCCGGTGCTTGGCGGGGCGAGCGTCCAGCCGGTGGACGTGCGGGAGGTGGCCGCGCGGGTCGCGGAGCTGGTGGGGGAGGGGCCGGCCGGGTACGCGCCGGAGGTGGGCGGGCCACGGGTGCGGCCGTACCGGGAGCTGGCCGAGGCGTACCTGCGGGCGTCGGGTCGGCGGCGGGTGCTGCTGCCGGTGCGGGTGCCGGGGGCCTCGGGGCGGGCGCTGCGGGCGGGCGGGAACCTCGCGCCGGAGCGGGCGGTGGGCCGGGGGACCTTCGAGGAGGTGTTGGCGGAGCGGTTCGGCGACCGCTGATGTCAGCCAGGGTTGCACCGGGCGTACTGACGGTCAGTCAAGAGGCGTGGCCCCGTCCGGGTTTCCGGGCGGGGCCGTCGTATCTGTCGCGCGGAGGCGAAGGCGGGGGCCGCGGTCGGGGTGTCGGCGGATGAAGGTCGACGTGGACCTTGGCGGCGGCTGGCGGCTGCGTTAACGTCATCGGATCGGTTCGTCCGTCGCCCTTCGCGATCTCTGCACGCCCGTCTCCGGTACAGCGCGATGTCGTTCAGCCCACCGTCGGCAGCATGCCCTGGCGAGGAGGACCGCATTGACCCTCAACCCGACCGCGCCGTCCGAGAGTTCCGGCTATCGCGGTTCCGGCCGCCGCTTGGCCGCCGTACCCGCCCTGCTCGCGGCGCTGGCCCTGACCGCGGCCTGTTCCAACAGCTCCGGCGGTTCGGGTGGCGGTGGTGACGCGGCGGCCCCGTCGCTGTCCGGTGACTGCGCCAAGTACCAGCCGTACGCCGGGCATTCGGGCACCACGGTGACGATGTTCGCCTCGATCCTCAGCCCGGAGTCGGACAATCTGGAGAAGTCCTGGGCCGAGTTCGCCAAGTGCACCGGCATCAAGATCAGTTACGAGGGCTCGAACGACTTCGAGTCCCAGCTGCCGGTCCGGGTGGCCGGCGGCAACGCCCCGGACTTCGCGATCATCCCGCAGCCGGGCCTGCTGGCGCAGATGGTGAAGAGCGGCAAGGTGGTCAAGCCGCCCGCCCAGACGGTCACCAACGAGGACCGGTGGAGTCCGATCTGGAAGACCTACGGCTCGGTCAACGGCACCTTCTACGCGGCGCCGATGAGCGCCAACATGAAGTCGCTGGTCTGGTACTCGCCGAAGGCCTTCAAGGCGGGCGGCTACGAGGTGCCGAAGACCTGGGCGGACCTGATGGCGCTCAGCGACCGGATCGCCAAGTCCGGTGGTGCCAAACCCTGGTGCGGCGGCATCGCCTCGGGCACGGCCACCGGCTGGCCGGCCACCGACTGGCTGGAGGAGGTGGTGCTCGGCACGTACGGCGGTGACGTGTACGACCAGTGGGTCGGCCACCAGGTGAAGTTCTCCGACGAGAAGATCACCACCGCGATGAAGACCGTCGCCGGCTGGATGCAGAACCCGGCCTGGGTCAACGGCGGTTACGGCGACGTCAAGTCGATCGCCACCACCACCTTCCAGGACGCGGGCGCGCCGGTCCTCACCGGCAAGTGCGCCATGCTCCAGCAGGCGTCGTTCTACGAGGCGCAGTGGCCCAAGGACACCAAGGTCGGCCCGGACGGCGACGTGTTCGCCTTCCACCTGCCCGCGGTGAACCCGGCGATCCCCAACCCGGTCGAGGGCGGCGGCGAGTTCCTGGCCGCCTTCTCCGGCCGGCCCGAGGTGCAGGCGGTGCAGAACTACCTGTCCAGCTCGGACTGGGCGAGCAGCCGGGTGAAGACCGCGACGGGCTGGGTCTCGGCCAACCAGGGCGTGGACAAGAGCCTGTACACCGACCCGATCGACCGGCTGTCGGCGGACGCGCTGACCGACCCGGCGGCGACCTTCCGCTTCGACGGCTCCGACCTGATGCCGGCCGCCATCGGTGCCGGGCAGGAGTGGAAGTCGCTGACCGCCTGGTTCGCCGAGGGGCAGTCGATTCAGAAGACCGCCGCCGACATCGACGCCGCCTGGCCGCAGTAGCCGCACGCCCGCAGCGGGCGCCTGGCTGTAATGGGCGCTTGGCCGCAGTGGGCAGACGCCCGCAGTAGGCGCCTGGCCGTAGTGGGCGCCGGGCCGGACTCGGGCCGGGCCCGGCCGGGCGCCGTTCAGGACCACCTGTCGAGGGCGGTGCGGGGCCCCCCCCCCCCCCCCCCCCCCCCCCCCCCACCACCCACACTGGGACCACCCCAAAGTAACGAACCCGGACCACCAAACCCGACAACCCCCACCCCACCCCCACCA
>NZ_JBHXMU010000018.1:0-71381 GCF_042720685.1 Kitasatospora sp. NPDC058492 | reverse complement strand
GGGGCCCGCCGCCCTTTGTGGGCGCGGGGCGGTGGGGGGCGCGGGGCCGCCCGGGGCCGGGGCCGGGGGGGGGCCGTTTCCGCACCCCCTGGCGGGGGGGGGGGGGGCCCACCCCCCCGCCCCGCCCGCCCCTTCCCACCAGAACAGGAGGGACGCACCGTCATGTCCGTACCCGGAACCCCTTCACCGGTCACCGCGCTCGCCACCGGCTCCTGGGGCGACGCGGCGGTCAAGTTCGGCAACAGCCTCGGCGCCGTCGCGGGCTTCCTCGGCATCCTGCTGCTGGTCTTCTTCGCCGCGGGCCGGGCCCGGGGCCGGCTCTCCCGCCCGCTGTCGGTGGTGGTGTTCCTCGGCCCGGCCGCGGTGCTGCTGCTGGTGGGCCTGGTCGTGCCGCTGATCCGCACGGTCTATCTGAGCCTGCAGAACGCCGACGGCAGCGGCTTCGTCGGCGGCGAGAACTTCGGCTGGGCGTTCACCACCGACTCGGTGCAGAAGGTGCTGGTCAACACGCTGCTCTGGCTGGTGGTCGCGCCGTTGGCGGCGACCGGCCTGGGCCTGGTGCTGGCGCTGCTGGTGGACCGGATGCGCGGCCAGGCGGTGTACAAGTCGCTGATCTTCATGCCGATGGCGATCTCGCTGGTCGGCGCCTCGATCATCTTCAAGTTCGTCTACGAGTCGCGTGGACCGGGCCAGTCGCAGATCGGCCTGCTGAGCCAACTCGCCATCGCGGTGGGCTGGGACGATCCGCCGAACTGGATGCTCTCGCAGCCGTTGAACACCTTCCTGCTGATGGCGGTGATGGTCTGGGTGCAGACGGGCTTCGCGCTGGTGGTGCTGTCGGCGGCGATCAAGGCGATCCCCGACGAGGTCACCGAGGCGGCCCGGCTGGACGGTGCGCAGGGGGTGCGGCTGTTCTGGTACGTCACGGTGCCGATGATCCGCACCACGGTGGTGGTGGTGCTGACCACCATCATGATCATCACGCTGAAGGCCTTCGACATCGTCCGCACCATGACCGGCGGCAACTTCGGCACCCAGGTGCTGGCCAACGAGATGTACTCGCAGTCCTTCGTGCAGTTCAACACCGGGCGGGGCAGCGCCCTCGCGGTGATCCTCTTCCTCGCGGTGCTGCCGTTGGTGGCCTACAACATCGTCCAGCTGCGGAAGGAGCGTGCGGTCCGATGAGCGCACCGCACGACAGGCCGGCCCGCGCGATGAGCGCGCCGCACGGCAGCCCGGTCCGGAAGGCCTTCAGCAGCCCGCTGGCCTCGGTCTTCGTGATCGCGGTGACCGTCCTGTGGACGATCCCGACGGTGGGCCTGCTGGTGACCTCGCTGCGCCCCAAGCAGGACGTGACGGCGAACGGCTGGTGGAACGCCTTCCTCCACCCGGACCTGGGCCTGGGCAACTACCACACGGTGCTGTTCGAGGGCGGCTCCGGCGTCTCCACCGGGCTGATGCCGTTCCTGGTGAACTCGCTGGCGATCAGCATCCCGGCCACCCTGTTCCCGCTGGTGCTGGCGGCGATGGCGGCGTACGGGCTGGCCTGGGTGCGGTTCCGGGGGAGCGACACGGTGTTCTTCGCGGTGTTCGCGCTCCAGGTGGTGCCGATCCAGATGGCGCTGATCCCGCTGCTGCGCCTCTTCTCCGGCGGCGCGCACCTGGGCTCGCTGACGCTGATCCCGGCGGTGGACCTGAAGGGCAGCTACGCACCGGTGTGGCTGGCGCACACCATGTTCGCGCTGCCGCTGGCGGTGTTCCTGCTGCACAACTTCATCGCCCAGCTGCCGCGGGACCTGATGGAGGCGGCGGTGGTGGACGGGGCCTCGCACTTCAAGATCTTCCGTTCGATCGTGCTGCCGCTGTGCACCCCGGCGCTGGCCTCGTTCGCGATCTTCCAGTTCCTGTGGGTCTGGAACGACCTGCTGGTCGCGTTGACCTTCGCGGGCGGCACGCCGGAGGTGGCGCCGATGACGGTCCGGCTGGCGCAGCTGTCCGGGTCCTTCGGCGGGCGGTGGGAGCTGCTGACGGCCGGGGCGTTCCTGTCGATCGTCGTCCCGCTGATCGTCTTCTTCAGCTTGCAGCGGTACTTCGTCCGGGGCCTGCTGGCCGGGTCGGTGAAGGGGTAGCGGAGGGGTGGTGGAGGGGCCCCGGGAGAGGTGCGGGAGGGCCGCGGGAGCGGTGCGGGAGGGCTCTGGGAGCGGTGGCGGGAAGGCGGGCCGAGGTTTCTGAACTTGTTCAGAACTGAGTTTTGAACCTGTTCAGAATGGTCTACAGTCGGCTGCAGCCGCGGCGCCGAGCGCGCCCGACGGCGGACTGCCCCAAGGGCGGCTTCCGCATGCCCGCCGACCACCGAGGGGGACTCATGTCCGGCCCGTCCACGCCTGCCCTGGCCGACCTGCCACCCGAGCCCGGAGCCGCGACACATGGGCCCGCGACGCTCGGACCCGGACCTGGCCCTCATTGGGGATCCGGCATGCCCGTGCCGCCGCACCGCGGGTGGCTACTCCCGAGCGACCCCGAGCGCAGGGCGGCCGCCACGCCCCGGGTTCTCCTCCTGGCACTGCTCACCGGCTTGCTGACAGCCTGGCTGCTGTTCGACGGCGTGGGCGTCAACCTGCTGATCTGCGCCGGCGCCACCGCTGCCGCGTCCGGTCTCGCCGCCCGGTCGGCGGGCCGCCGGATCCGGCCCTGGACGGTGGTGTGGAGCCTGCTCGCCGTCGCCCTGCTCGCCGTTCCAGCGCTCTGGGAGGCGGGCTGGCCGGTGTCGCTGTCCATCGGGTGCGCGCTCGGCCTGGCCTCGCTCGCGCTGCACGGCGGCCGCCGTTGGGCGGGCGTCCTGCTCCCCCTGCCCGCCGTCCTCTGGCAGCTGCCGCCCGGCGTGCTCTGGCTGAGGGACGGGCTGCGCGGCCGGAGCCTGCCCTACCGGGGCCGCATCGTCCCGGTGCTCAAGGCACTCGCGGTCGCCGCCGTCCTGCTGACCGTCTTCGGTCTGCTGTTCGCCGGTGCGGACGCCGCCATGGCGGACCTGCTGGGCAGCCTCAGCCCCAGCCTCGACCTCCGCGGGCTCCCGCTGCGCGCGGTGCTGTTCGCACTGGGGGCGTTCACCGCCCTGGGCTTCGCCCACATCGCGGCCGGGCCCCGCCGCTGGGACCGTACGGTCGTCCGGCCGGGCCGGGCCCGCCGCCGGCTGGAGTGGGCGCTGCCGCTGGTCGCGCTCAACCTGATGTTCGGCGCCTTCGCGGTGATCCAGGCCCTGGTGGTGCTCGGCGGCGCCGACGCCGTCCTGCGCAACACCGGGATGAGCCGCTCCGAGTACGCCCGGCAGGGTTTCTGGCAGCTGAGCGTGATCACCGCGCTCACCCTGGTCGTGGTGGCGGTCGCCAAGCGATGGGCCCCGCGCAGCACGCCCGCCGACCGCCGGGTGGCGCGGATCCTGCTCGGGGCGCTCTGCGTGCTCGCCCTGGTCGTGGTCGCCTCGGCGCTCGGCCGGATGTGGTTCTACGTCGACGCCTCCGGCCTGACCAGGCTGCGGCTCTGGGTGCTGGTGGTCGAGGGCTGGCTCGGCGTCGTCCTGCTGCTGCTGATCACCGCCGGGCTGACCCGCTCGGCGGGCTGGCTGCCCCGCGTCGTCGTCCTCAGCGGCATGCTCACGGCGGCGGTGTACGGGCTGATGGGCCCGGACGCGATCATCGCCGAGCAGAACGTCGCCCGCTTCGAGCGGACCTCCCGGATCGACCTGCGCAACGTCCGCGACCTTTCGCCGGACGCCGCCCCCGCCCTGGATCGGCTCCCCGCCGTCCAGCGGACCTGCGCGCTGCAGCTGATCCGCGCCGGGCTGGAGAACCACCCCAGGCAGGCCTGGTACGCCACCAGTGCCTCCGCGGCCCGGGCCCGGGAGATCCTGGCGCAACGGCCGTTGGTGGACCAGTTGGAGGAGGGGCGCACCTCCTGCGAGCGGGCCGGGATGAGGTATCAGGACCTCTGGCCCTGACGCCGGTGCCTGACGCCGGTGCCTGCGTCGGGGGCGGAGCCGGGCGGGAGTCGGGGCCGGGAAACGCGGCCGGGCCGGCCAGGAGCGTGCTGCTCCCGGACGGCCCGGTGTGGTGCGGTGTGGTGCGGTGTGCCCTGGTCGGGCTCAGTGCATCGCGACGCCGGAGGCCCCGCTCGGCAGGTCGCTGGCCTTGGCCTTGATCACGAAGACCGAGACCACCAGCGCCAGCCCGGCGAGCACGGCACCCACGATGAAGCCGTGTGAAATCCCCTGGGTGAGGACCGAGTTGGCGGCGTCGGTGCCCTTCGGGAACTCGTGGTGCTGCTGGAGGTAGGCCAGCTGGTCCGGAGTGGCCGACTGGAGGAACTTCGGCTGCTGGAGCTTGCCCTCGGCGGTGGCGTAGTGCGCGAAGACCGTGGTCAGGATCGAGAGGCCGAGCGAACCGCCGATCTGCTGCATGGAGTTCAGCAGGCCGGATGCGGCGCCGGTCTCCTGGCCGGGGACGCCCGCGACCGCGAGCAGCATCACCGGGACGAAGATCAGGCCCATGCCGAAGCCGAAGATGACCGTGGGGCCGAGCACCCCGTCCAGGTAGCCGCTGTCCTTGCTCATCTGGGTCAGCCAGGTGAGGCCGACGGTGACCAGCAGGGCGCCGCCCGCCATGAACGGCTTCGGGCCGTACTTGGCCTGGAGGCTGGAGGCGAGCTGCGCGGCGATGATGATCGACACGCTGATCGGCAGGAAGGACACGCCGGCCTTCAGCGGGCTGTAGCCGAGCGGGCCCTGCACGAAGAGCGTGATGTAGAAGAAGATGCCGAACATGGCCGCGGCCAGGCAGAGCATCATCACCAGGCCGCCGGTGCGGTTGCGGTTGGCGAGCAGGTGCAGCGGGGTGATCGGCTGGTCGGTGCGGTTCTCGATCACGACGAACGCGGCGAGCAGCAGCACGCCGCCCGCGAAGGAGCCGAGCGTGATGCTGTCCGACCAACCGTCCGAGGCGGCGCGGATGAACCCGTAGACCAGGCCGACCAGGCCGAGTGTCGAGGTGAGTGCGCCCGGTAGGTCGAAGCGGCCCGCGTGGCGCTCGGACTCGGCGATGTAGCGCGGTGCGGCGAGCGCGATCAGCGCCGCGATCGGCACGTTGACGAAGAAGACCCAGCGCCAGTCCAGGTACTCGGTGAGCAGACCGCCGGCCAGCAGGCCGATCGCGGCACCGGACCCGGCCACCGCCGAGAAGACGCCGAACGCCTTGTTGCGTTCCGGCCCTTCCTTGAAGTTGGTGGCGATCAGGGCGAATGCCGTCGGTGAGCAGATCGCGCCGCCGATGCCCTGGAGCGCGCGGGCGGCCAGCAGCATCCCGCCGTCCTGGGCGAAGCCGCCCAGCAGGGAGGCGAAGCCGAACAGCAAGGTCCCGAAGATGAACACCCGGCGGCGGCCGAGGATGTCGCCCGCGCGCCCGCCGAGCAGCAGCAGCCCGCCGAAGGTCAGCGTGTAGGCGTTGATGACCCACGACAGGTTGGTGGTCGAGAAGTTCAGCGCGTCCCTGATCTGCGGCAACGCGATGTTCACGATGGTGGCGTCGAGCACCACCATCAACTGCGTGGCCGCGATGACGGTCAGGGTGATGCCCTTGCCCCGGCCCTGGCTGCTCTGTGGTGGTGAGTTCTTGCTGATCGTGTCGGAGATAGCCACGATTGTGCCCCCTGCTGGCTATGTGCCTGGCTGCGTGCTTCGTACGCTGCGGACCGACTGGTCCGGCGTGAGCCCACGGTCTGGCGCGGGCTAGGAAGGAACGGGATCGTTCACTAATGTGGACGATATCCTGGGCCTGATTGTGAACGCAAGCGTTCCCTAAGGATGGTGGCGATGGATCGGTTGGTGCGGCGCCTGACGGCGGACCGGGCGACCGGTCGGGCGGGCGCCCGACCGTTTGAGGCGGCGGACGCGCCCCCGTCGTCCGCGGCGCCACCGGGAGCGGCGCCCGAGCCGGCGGCTCACTGCCCGATGCGGGTCGCCCGCGAGGCCCTCACGCGGCCGGTGCGGCGCCGGGGGAAGGAGTTGGAGAACGCGATCTTCGAGGCCACGATCGACCAGCTCACCTCCGGCGGATACGCGCGGCTGACGATGGAAGGCGTCGCCGGCGCGGCGCGGACCGGGAAGGCCGCGCTCTACCGGCGCTGGGCGTCCAAGGACGAACTGGTCATCGACGCGCTGGACGCCACTCTCCCACGCCCCTACGACACCCCCGACCTCGGGTCCGCCGATCTCGAATTGCGGCAGCTCATCGAGGTGTTCATGGGCGCGATGAACTCCCCGACGGGCGCCGCGATCCAGACGCTGATGGGCGAGATCGACCATGAACGGGCCGAGGTGTTCAAGGACTTCATCGGCCAGCGGGTGATCGAGCCGACCAAGGAGACCATCCTGGCGATCCTGCGCCGCGGCGCCGACCGCGGCGACGTCCGGCCCGGCGCGGCCACCGCACTGGTCGCGGACGTCGTCCCGGCGATGCTGCTCTACCAGGTGAAGATCTGCGGCCGGGAGAACATGGGGCCGGACTTCGGGGCCCGGCTGATGGACGAGGTGCTGTACCCGCTGATCCGCGCCTGAGGACGGCTGCGGCCGCGGCTCCGCGGGCGGGGCTGCCGGCCGGTTGGCGCCGAGCGGTTCGGGCGGGCTGCCGGGGTGAGCGGTTCGGGCGGGCGGCCTGGTGGGCGGGCCGGTGGGCGGGCCGCCGGCGGTCGGCCCGGGCGGCTGAGCGGAGGGGCTTAGGCTGGATGCTGCCCAGCTGAACGGGCTGCTCCTTCGCCGAACGGAACTCGCGATGCCCATCGTCCCGCCGACGCACTCCGTCGAGCGCTCGCTCCGCCGGGCCGGCGCCAAGATCGTCGTCGGCCTGGACGAGGTCGGGCGCGGCGCCTGGGCCGGCCCGGTCACCGTGGGCGCGGCCGTCACCGGTCTGCGCAAGGCCCCGGAGGGGCTGACCGACTCCAAGCTGCTCACCGAACTGCGCCGCCGCGCGCTCGCACCGGTCCTCGCCGACTGGGTCACCGCCTACGCGCTCGGCCATGCCTCGCCGCAGGAGTGCGACGAACTCGGCATGACGGCGGCGCTGCGGCTGGCCGCCGTCCGCGCGCTGGAGGCGCTGCCGGTCGAGCCCGACGCGGTGATCCTGGACGGCAAGCACGACTACCTGGGCGGCCCCTGGCAGGTGCGCACGGTGATCAAGGGTGACCAGTCCTGCATCTGCGTCTCCGCCGCCTCGGTGCTCGCCAAGGTCCACCGCGACGGGCTGATGGCCGAACTCGGCGAGGAATGCCCGGAATACGGCTTCGCGGACAACGCCGGCTACCCGTCCCCGGTGCACCGTGCCGCGCTGGAGGAGTTCGGCCCCACCGGGCATCACCGGCTCTCCTGGGCATACCTGGACGGGCTGCCGAAGTGGCGGCACCTGAAGCGCGTCCGTGACGTCGCGGGTGCGGTCGAAGGCTCCGCCGACGAACAGTTGACGCTCGGTTTCTGATGGTCCGTCTGGAATTGCCTGGGTGGGGCGGTGGGTGTGCGGTGCCCAATGGGTGGGGTGCGCGTGCGTGTTCGAGCGGCATTTGATAGATATCCGGGTATGCCTGTCTTCCCCGAGGAGTCGGAGATTCACGAGAGCCTCCCGGGCCCCGGCGTTCCCTTCCCCCGCGAGTCGGACGCACAAGCCCTCCGCGCGCCTGCCAACGGCGGCGCTTCTTCCACCGCACCCACCACCGTCGCCGCCGTTCCGGTGCCCGGCCCCCGTCCGGCACCGCCGCGCCCGACACCCCCGCGCGCCGACCGCTCCGGTCCGCCGCGACTGATCCCCAAGCCCCCGCCGGCGCAGCGCCGTTCGGGCGGCGCCGAACCGCAGGTCGAGATCCAGCGCGTCGCCGCCACCCCGGCGCAGGCGCTGGAACACGCGGACGACGCGGTCGACCGACTGCTGGACGCCGGCCGCAACCCGGGCGACATCCTGGTGCTGACGGTCGGCGAGGCGCACCCCTGGCAACAGCACGAACTCTCCTTCGGCGAGGAGCGCTACTGGGCACAGCTCGCCGAGGGCGGGGACGTGTTCTACGCGGACGTCGCGCTGACCCGCCCGGTGCGCCGGGAGGTGGTCGTCCTGGTGGTCAACGGCGGGACGGCCGCCCGGGCCGCCGAGGCCCACGCCAAGGCGCTCGGCCACACGACCGCGCTGCTCGTGGTCTGCGGTGACGCCGGCCCGGTCGCCACCGGGGCGGCCGGAACCGCGCCCGGCCGTTCGATCAGCGCCTGACCACGACCGAGCCACCCCGGGCCCGGCGCCGCACGGTGCCGGGCCCGGGGTCCGTCGTACCCCGGTGCGGCGAGGGCGTACGGTCCGGGGCGCGGGCTGATCCGTGGCCGGGCCCGGGCCCGCCCGTGCCTGGTCTTGGTGTCGGCTGTCGGGCCTTCGGGTCGGCCCCGGCTGCGGCGTCGTCCGCGACCGTGACGTCGTCTGTGGTCGCGACCCGTCGGTGTCGGCGGGGTCAGCGGGTGCCGGTGCGCCGGGCGGGCTGGACGGCGGCGCCCCGAGCCGGGGGCCACGGGTGCTCGGACTGCCGGGCGTGCTGGGCCCGTTCGGCCGCCTGGTGCCGGGCGCGCTGGCCGCGCGGGGCGTCCAGCGCCGAGCGCGGCGGCAGTTCCGTGACGGTGTGCACCACCCCGTCCGCCCACGAGCCCGCGTGCGGATCGCGTCCGCTCCGGCCGTCCCCGAGGACGTGCCAGCCCGCCGGGGTGAGCCCGATGTACGAGCCGCAGCGCAGCCCGTGCAGGACGGCCGCGTCCCGCAGTGCCCACATCCAGGCGCCGTCCTGCTCGGTCCAGCCGGGCGCGCCCTCGCGGCAGCGCAACAGCACGGCCGTGCGGGTCGGTTCGGCCAGCCGCAGGTCGTGCGGGGTGACCTGGCGCAGGTGCGTGAGCAGGGCGTTGCGGTGCTGCCAGCCGTCGGTGTCGTGTGGCCAGGGCGTGAACGAGGCCGAGGCGGACACGTGGTGCAGCGCGTTGAGGACGGCGATCACGACCGTGCCCGGCTGGGGCAGGTGGCGCTGGTGCAGTTCCACGACGAACTCGCGCGGGTCGCGCAGCAACGGGATCCCCGAGGCGGTCCAGGTTTCCAGGTCCAGCAGCCGTCTGGGCGCCGAACTCCGGGCGAGGGGATGCTGACCTCGGCCGATACCGTTGATCACGATCCTCCTTCCTGACCCACTGGCACGCGGGTACGTGGGTACGCCGAAGGCCGGGTCCAGCGGACAGGGTTTCGGGTACGCGCCAATTCTCGCGGTATCCGGGGTGGAGCGGCAACGATGAAACGATGAACGCCACCCGAAAGCCCACGTTCCGCCGGATATGTTCCACCGCGCTCCGAGCGTCGTTCGGGCGGCGTTGGACCTTGATCCAGACCGTGTGCGGGGTCCGGTGAACCGCCATCGGCACGGTGACCACTCCTTTCCCCGCTCCGGCGTCCCGCGTGTTCGCGAGGGGGCTGCTTTCTCCCTTCGTTAGGCCATTCGAGTGATGGGTGGAATGGCGGCCCACTGCCGCCCGGTCACCCCTGCACGGCCAGCACCAGGGGCAACACCGCGCTCGCCCCGGCACGGCGCAGCAGCCTGGCGGCCACGGTGACCGTCCAGCCCGAGTCGACGAGGTCGTCCACCAGCAGCACCGGCCCGCCAGCCTCGGCCACCGCCTGCGCCACCTCCGGCGGCAGCGTCAGCGCGCCGGCCAGCGAGTGCAGTCGCTGGGCGCTGTTGCTGCGCGCGCCGTGCGGGGGCCGGCCGTCGACGTACTCGATCCGGCCGAGCAGCGGCAGCCGGCCGATCTCGGCGATCCGCGCACCGAGGCTGCCCACCAGCTGGGGGTGGGTCGAGGAGGCCATGGCCACCACACCGACCGGCCGCTCCAGCCGGGTGCCGTCCGCCGTCGCGGGCCCGGCCCAGCCGCCGGGGCCGCGGGCCCAGTCGGCGAGCACCGCGACCAGGGCGTCCACGGCCTCGCCGGGGACCGGTACGTCCGGGGCCTGGTCGGCCAGCAGGGCGCGCAGCCGGTTGCCCCAGCCGATGTCGGACAGCCGGCCGAGCGCCCGCCCGTTCTCGGCCTGCTCGCCCGCCGGGATCCGGCCCTTGAGGGGCACGCCGAGGGAGTCCATCCCGGTGGGCCAGAGCCGGCGCGGCTCGAAGCTGATGCCCGGGCGGCCGAGGGCGGCCCGGGCCGCGTCCAGCGCCTCGGCGGAGACCTTGGCGGTGTGCAGCGGCCCCGCGCAGTTGTCGCACCGGCCGCACGGACGGGCCTGCTCGTCGTCCAGCTGGCGCCGCAGGAACTCCATCCGGCAGCCGGTGGTCGCCGCGTACTCGCGCATCGCCCGCTGTTCGGCCTCGCGGGAGGCCGCGACCTTGGCGTACCGGGCGGTGTCGTACGCCCAGCTCTGCCCGGTGGCCGTCCAGCCGCCCTTGACCCGGCGGACGGCGCCGTCCACGTCGAGCACCTTGAGCATGGTCTCCAGCCGGGTGCGGCGCAGGTCCACCCGGGGCTCCAGCGCGGCGGTGGACAGCGGGCGGCCGGCCTCGGCCAGCGCGTCGATGGTGCGGCGCACCTGCTCCTCCGGCGGGAAGGCCAGCGAGGCGAAGTAGCGCCAGATCGCCTCGTCCTCGCGCCCGGGCAGCAGCAGCACCTCGGCCCGGTCGACGCCGCGCCCGGCCCGGCCGACCTGCTGGTAGTAGGCGATCGGCGAGCTGGGCGAGCCGAGGTGCACCACGAAGCCCAGGTCGGGCTTGTCGAAGCCCATGCCCAGCGCGGAGGTGGCGACCAGCGCCTTGACCCGGTTGGCCAGCAGGTCGGCCTCGGCGGTGCGGCGCTCGGCGTCCTCGGTGCGGCCGGAGTAGGAGGCGACCGGGAAGCCCCGCTCGCGCAGGAAGGCCGTCACCTCCTCGGTGGCGGCCACCGTCAGGGTGTAGACGATGCCCGAGCCCGGCAGCCGGTCGAGGTGGTCGGCGAGCCAGGCCAGCCGGTGCGCCGGGTCGGGCAGGGCCAGCACGCCCATGGTGAGGCTCTCCCGGTCGAGCGGCCCGCGCAGCACCAGGGCGTGCTCGTCGGTGCTGCCGGTGCCGAGCTGCTCGGCGACGTCCGCGGTGACCCGGGCGTTGGCGGTGGCGGTGGTGGCCAGCACCGGGACGCCGGGCGGGAGCTCGGCGAGCATCGTGCGCAGCCGGCGGTAGTCGGGGCGGAAGTCGTGGCCCCAGTCCGAGATGCAGTGGGCCTCGTCGACCACGAGCAGGCCGGTGGAGGCGGCGAGCTTGGGCAGCACCTGGTCGCGGAAGTCGGGGTTGTTCAGCCGCTCGGGGCTGACCAGCAGGACGTCGACCTTCCCGGCGGAGACCTCGGCCTGGATCTCGTCCCACTCGTCGGTGTTGGCCGAGTTGATGGTCCGGGCGTGGATGCCGGCCCGGGCCGCCGACTCGACCTGGTTGCGCATCAGGGCGAGCAGCGGGGAGACGATCACCGTCGGCCCGGCGCCCCGGGCCCGGAGCAGGGCGGTGGAGATGAAGTAGACCGCGGACTTCCCCCAGCCGGTGCGCTGCACGACCAGGGCGCGGCGGTGGTCGACCACGAGGGCCTCGATGGCCGTCCACTGGTCCTCGCGCAGGACGGCGCCGGGCCCGGCGAGCTCGCGCAGGACGGCCTCGGCCCGCGCCCGGACCTCGGCGCGGTCGGCGGTGGCGGTGGTGTGGTTCTCGGGCTGCTGCATGGCGTCCATGTAACCCCGAGCCGCTGACATGAGGCGAATGCCGTGGCTGCGGAGAGGTGGAGGCCGGATGTATTTCATCAGCTCCTCAGCTGAACGGCCGCCGACTAATCCCCCGGGGGAGTGGGCGCGGTGTGCTCCGAATGAGGGAAGCGGAAAACGAGGGCGGAGTTATCCACAGGAAAAGAGAAAAATCCGGTGCGTCTCTCGGATTGCGTCACGCTTCCGGTCATGAACGCCGCGGACAACCGGAGCGTCATGAACAACGGGAGCGTCATGAACAACGAGCGCGTCACCCTGTCCCTCGGACCGTCCTCCGGCCACCGGCCGGTCACCATGCGCGGTCCGGCCGACATGGCCGAGCTGCTGCCCTACCTCCTGGGGTTCTACCCCGACGACAGCATCGTCGCGGTCGGCCTCCAGGGCCCCGACCTGCACCAGGGCGGAGTGATTCGGGCGGACATCCCGGAGTCGCCCGAGCAGTGGCCGGCCGCGGCGGAGGAGACGGCCGCCCTGCTGGTCGCCCTCTCCGAGCGGCACGGCGAGCGGCCCGTCCAAGTGCTCCTCTACCTCTGCCAGGATCCGACCACGGCGCACGCCCCTCCGGCGGTGGACGGCCTGCGGCCGCTGGCGGACGACCTCCGGGCGGCCTTCGGGCGCAGGGGCGTGGCCGTCAAGGAGTCGCTCTGCGTCTCGGACGGCCGCTGGTGGTCCTTCCTCTGCCGCCGCGCCGGGTGCTGCGATCCGGCGGGCAACCCGATCCGCCGTGCCCCCGGCCCGGGCCCGGCGGCCGCCGCTGCGGCCTTCGCCGGCCTCGCGCCGCGCGGCAGCCGGAAGGCGATCATCGGCGGGCTGGCCCCGATCGGCCCGCCGGGGGCGGACGCCCAGCGTGCGGCGCTCGCCCGGGCCGAGGCGGCCGAGGCCAACGGTGCTGACGGCGCTGGGGGCTCCGGGGGCACGGCCGTCCAGGAGCAGGCTGCCGGCCTGCTCGACCAGGCCTTCGCCGAGTTCGCGGCCGGGGCCCGGGAGCTCGACGAGGAGCGGGCGGCCCGGCTGCTGGTCGCCCTGCGGGACCGCCTCACCCGGGATCGCGGCGTCGAGTACACCCGGCCCGCCGAGCTCGCGCCCGCCGAGCGGCTCTGGCGCTTCCTCGCCCGGCGCGCCGTGCCGCCCTACGAGGGCTGCGCGGTGGCCCCTCTCACCCTGCTGGCCTGGGCCTCCTGGGTGGCGGGGGACACCGCGACGGCCCGCGTCGTGCTGGGCCACGTCCTCCGGCTCGACCCGTCCTACCTGCTGGCCGAGCTGCTGTACGAGTCGTTGAACGACGGTATGACGCCCGACGCGCTGCTCGCGGCGGTCGAGGCGCAGCGCCGGCGGCGCGAGGCGGGTGGGCCTGTGCCGGCGCCCGCCGGCGAACCGGGGCCGGCGCCCACCGAGGGCCCGGGTGGTGACCAGGCGGGCCGCGGTGGGCCGTCGGGGCTGCCCGGGCCGGCGGGGGCCTCACGCCGCCGCCGGACGGCCCGCCGGAAGGCCGCGAAGGCGGCTCAGGCCACAACGGCGGCGGCCGAGCGCGGCCCGGGCGGCCCGGGCGGCCCGGGCGAGCCGACGCCGCGTCCGGACGGTCCGGGCCCGCTCGCCCTGCTGCCGGCGCCCGGGTGCGCTCCGGTGCCCCGGCAGCGGTCCGCCCGGGGGCTGCGGCTCGGTCGGGCAGCGGTGTCCAGGGCCGCCGCCGCACCGTCGGCCGCCGGGCGCCACCGGTGCCGTGGCGTCCGTCGGGCGGCGAGGGGAGCCCACCATGCGCGCTGACCTCGCCGGGCGTCCGCCAGGGGCCGCCCGGAGCCTCGCCGCCCGGCCCGGGCGGGCTTCGCTAGGCCTCGCCGTGCGCCAGCTTGATCAGGCGGTCGAGCACCTTGCCGCCGCTCGCCCGAAGGCCGTCGTGCTCCCACTCGTTGGTGATCCAGGTCCGCAGACCGCGCACCGCGCGGGCGGTCGCCAGCGAGTCGGCGGTGTCCACGTACATGTCGTCGTGGTAGACCGCCGCCACGACGGGGACGGTGTTGGCGGCCAGCCGCGCCGGGTCGTACAGGTCGGGCCAGTCGGTGCGGGCGGCCAGCAGGTCCGCGGTCTCCTTCAGCGGGCGCAGCGCCGGGTCGGTGTCGAACATCCAGGGGTAGATCATCTCCCCGGTGAACAGCACCGGTGCGCCGGAGTCCAGCGAGGCCCGGGCGTCGAACTGCGGGAACTCCTTGCGGACCCGCTCGGCCGACCAGGCGGTGCCGCCCTGGTCCACCGAGCGCTGGCCGTAGATCGACTCGTGCAGCACGGCGTACAGCGGTCCCTCCGCGAAGGAGAGCTTGGCCTGGGCACCGGCCAGGAAGGTGTCGGACAGCTCGGGGCCGGCCGCGCCGTCCACCCAGGCCTCCTCCAGCAGGTAGTGCAGGGTGCCGGAGCCGCTGCCGCCGCCGAGCATCAGCCCGAGGGCCTGGAACGCCTCGACGGTCAGCAGTCCGCCGTCGGGCAGCGTCGCGGGGGCGGCGGCGAGGTGCGCGGCGATCCGCCGTACCGCCTCGACGTCCTGCGGGAACCTGGCGTAGTGGTCCTCGTTCTTGTGGACCACCCGCGGGTAGGCGGCGCGGTAGACGTCGTCCGCCGAACTGCCGAGGCCGGACAGGCCGCCGGTGATGAAGGCCTCGGCCAGGCCCTCGGAGGCGAAGGAGAGGTAGGTGAGGGTGCAGAAGCCGCCGAAGCTCTGGCCGAGCACGCTCCAGCGCCGGTCCGCGCCGAGCAGCTGGTGGCGGATCAGCTCGGCGTCCCGCACGATCGAGTCCGCGCGGAAGTGCGCCAGGTAGTCCGCCTGCTCCTGGGCCCCGCCGCGCCGGGCGAGGGTCTGCCGGGTCGCGGGCGTGGAGCGACCGGTGCCGCGCTGGTCGAGCAGGAGCACCCGGTAGTCGTCGAGGGCGCGGTCCAGCCAGGCGTCGCGGCCGAGCGGGCGGGCGGCCTTGCCGCCGGGCCCGCCCTGGAGGAAGACCAGCCAGGGCAGGTCGGCCTGCTCGCGGCCGGCGGCCACCACCTCGCGGGCGTACACCTCGATCTGCTCGCCCTGCGGGTCGGTGTGGTCGAGGGGGGCCTGGAAGACGTGGTCGGTCGTAACAATCCCGGGCAGCCGGCTGACGGTGGACATGCAACTCCTCGGTCTCTGCTGGTCACAGCGGTCAGGTCGCGGCTCACGGGGTCACCGGGTGCGGGCGCCGCGACCCCCGCACCGTATCCTGACCGCGGTCGGGCACCGGTTCGACGGCCACCGCCCACTCGGCCAGGCATACGATGCCGGGCCGGGGCGGGTTGCACGGCAGGCCGCAGGCCCGGACACAGCCGCCGCCACCCGACGGCGAGACCGCGCCGCCCTGGTGGCAGCCCGGTGACGGCCCGACCGTGACGGTTCGACGGCTGCGGCACGACCGCCCGGCGGGCCGGGCTCGACGGGCCGCACCCGTCGCCGGGCGTGACCTGGAGGCGGTGCGCGGCGTTCACCCCGGGGGGCCGGCGACCGGCCGACGCCCGTCCGGCGGCAGGTTCCGGGCGGACCGCCCGCCGAGCGGGGTGGCCACGGCGCCGGGGCACCGGAGCGTGCGGGGCCCGCTCGGGTCACCAGGCCCGGCTGTTGCCGCGGCCCACGGGCCGGGCGCCACCGGCGGGCCGGGCCACCGGACCTGACGACGCGCCGGGCGCCGCGTCGGGCCCGACGCGAAGGCGCGGCGCGCCGGTACCGGCCCGGTACCGCGCACCGCATGGCACGGCCCGGCACCGGGTACGGCCAGACACGGCACACCCGCCGACGGGGCACCCCGCCGGCCCGGCACCATCAGCACGCGATCGAGCGTGCTCGCGGCCCACCGGCCTGACCAGGCCACCGGACCGCCGAGGGGAGGAGAGTCCGGTGACCGCCATGAGGCCACCACAGGCCATGCCGGCCGAGAGCGTGGTCGGCGCGCCGAGACCGGTCGGCCGCCCCGACCAGGTCCAGACGGCCGGACCGGCGGGGGCGTCCGTCGGCCCGAGTCGGCTCGCGGCCCCGCCAAGGCCGCAGCCCCCCGCCGTCCACCACGCGGTGCTCTGCGTCAACGCCCCCGCGATGGCCGCCTCCGGACCGGACGGTCAGCTGCGCGGCCACGGCCTGCACGGCTTCTACCGCAACGGCGTCCGGGTGCTCGCCCGGATGGAGCTGCGCCTGGGCGGCATGGAGCCGCTGCCGCTCCAGGGCGCCCTGACCAGCACCGCGCAGGCCCGCTTCCTCGGCGCCGTCCGGCTCCCCGGCGACCTCGACCCGGACCCGGCGCTCACCGTCGAGCGGCTGCGCCACGCGGACGGAGTGGAGACCGTCATCGTGCGCAACACCGGCGGCCGGCCCGCCCGGCTGCCGATGGAGATCGCCCTCGGCACCGACCTCGGCCCGGTCGCCGAGATCGCCGCCGGGCACCGCCCGGCCGACCTGCCGGGCCAGGTGCAGTCCGCCGGGCTGCGCTGGGCCGGCCCGGCGCACAGCGCGGTGGTCAGCGCCAAGCCCTCCCCGCACGCGGTGCTGGCCGGGGCCGGGGTGCTCCGGTGGGACTTGGAGGTGCAACCCGGCGCCCGCTGGTCGGTCGAGCTGCGCGCCGAACTGGAGAGCACCGCCCCCGGCCCACGGCCGCCCGGCGGGCGGGGCACGGGCGTGCCGCTGCCCTGGGCCGAACCGGAGGTCCGCAGCGACGACGCCCGGGCCGCCCTGCTGGTCACCCGCTCCCTGGACGCCCTCGGCGGGCTGCTGTTCGCCGACCCGGACCGCCCGACCGACCTCTACCCGGCCTCCGGAGCGCCCTGGCGCTTCGGCCTCGCCCCGGCCGACGCGCTCTGGGCCGCCCGGCTCACCCTGCCGCTCGGCACCCGGCTCGCCGCCGGCACCCTCCGGGCGCTGGCCCGCCGTCAGCAGCCCGCCGCCGCCCCGGGCCGCACCGAAGGCCTGCTGCCCGGCGCCCTCCGGCACGGCGGCCCCGAGCTGCCGCCCACCTGCACTGCCACCGAGGCCACCCTGCTGTTCGTCACCGTGCTGGCCGAGGCCTGGCGCTGGGGCCTGCCCCGCGCGGAGACCGCCGACCTGCTCCCGGCCGCCGAGCGGGCCCTGGCCGCCCTTCGCGAGGGCCTGGTCGACGGCTTCGTCACCGACCTCAGCCGTCCGGCGGAGGACCGCACCGCCCACCCGGTGGCCGCCCGGGCCGAGGTCCAGGCGCAGGCCCACCGCGCCGCCCTGCACGGCGCCGAACTGCTGGAGGCCTTCGGCCGCCCCGGCGCCGAGGAGTGGCGCGGCTGGGCCGCCGAACTGCGCGGGCGCTTCCGCGAGCGGTTCTGGATCGACGACCTCTCCGGTGGCCGCCCCGCCGCCGCGCTGGCCCCGGGCGGCCAGCCACTGCCGGCCGTCGCCTCCTGCCTGGTGCACCTGCTGGACACCGGGCTCGCCGCCGACGGCGGCCGGCACGAGAGCCTGCTGGACCGGGAACAGACCCGGCTGCTGGCCCAGCGCCTGGCCGCGCCGGAGCTGGACAGCGGCTGGGGCCTGCGCACGCTCAGCGCCAAGTCCCCCCGCTTCAACCCGCTGGGCCACCGCGGCGGCGCGGTGCGGGTCCACGAGACCGCGCTGGCGATCGCCGGGCTGGCCGAAGCCGGCCACGAGAACGAGGCCGGCGCCCTGCTGGAGGGCCTGCTCGCCGCGGCCGCCCACTACGAGGGGCGGCTGCCCGAGATGTACGCGGGGGAGCAGCGCACCCCTGGCTGCCCGCCGGTGCCGCACCCGGCCGCCTGCCGCCCGGCGGCGGTCTCGGCGGCCGGCGCCGCGCACGCGGTGTTCGCGCTCGCGGGGGTCCGCCCCGACGTGCCGGGTGGCCGGGTGCTGGTCCGCCCGGCCAGCACCGCTCCGCTCGGCGAGCTGGAGCTGACCGGCCTGCGGGTCGCGGGCGAGCCCTTCTCGGTCCGGGTGAGCCGGATCGGCGTGGCGATGGTCGAGGAGGCCTCTGCGGAGCTGCAACTGGTCGCCCGCTGACACCCCTGCCCGGGCCCGCCCGGTTCCGGCGACACCTCAGGCGGGCCGGGCGCGGTCCGTGTACGGGCCTGTGCTTATCGTCAGAGAGACGACTATGATCGTCGCCATGTCGCGCTACGATCCGTCGGCCTTCCCCCCGTTCGCTGTCACGGTTGACCTGGTGGTGCTGACGGTGCGCGACCACGCGCTCTGCGCCCTGCTGGTCAGACGCGGCGAGCCGCCGTTCCAGGGGTACTGGGCACTGCCCGGCGGCTTCGTCCGCCCGGACGAGGGCCTGGCCGAGGCCGCCTCCCGGGAGCTGGCGGAGGAGACCGGCCTGCGCGCGCACTCAGCCCCCGGCCACGAGGCGGTCGGCCCTGGCGCGGCCGGTGCCCACCTGGAGCAGCTCGCCACCTACGGCCACCCGCAGCGCGATCCCCGGATGCGGGTGGTCAGCGTCGCCTACCTGGTCCTCGCCCCCGACCTGCCGACCCCCCGGGCCGGCGGCGACGCCAGCAGCGCCCGCTGGGCCCCGGTCGGCGAACTGCTCGGCCAGAGCCCGGTCGACGGAGTCCCGCTCGCCTTCGACCACGGGCTGATCCTCGCCGACGGCGTGGAACGCGCCCGTTCCAAGATCGAGTACTCCTCCCTCGCCACCGCCTTCTGCCCCACCGAGTTCACCGTCGGCGAGTTGCGCCGGGTCTACGAGGCGGTCTGGGGCGTGGTCCTGGACCCGCGGAACTTCCACCGCAAGGTCACCGGCACCCCCGGCTTCCTGCTGCCCTCCGGCGGCACGACGACCCGTCAGGGGGGCCGTCCTGCCCAGCTGTTCACCGCGGGCGGCGCGACCGTCCTCAACCCGCCCATGCTGCGCCCGGAGTCCTGACCCGGCCCCGGCCCGCCGCCCCCGGCCCGCCGCCGACTCCCCCTGGCCCGGGAATCGCAGGATCGGATCGTCCCCTGATCGGGTGAGGTGGGTGGCCGACGGGCCCGCGCCGCTCCCGTAATGCCCGGAATCTCCGCCACCGGCCCCTAATGTGCTGGCGCGGGGCCGTGCCGGCACGCGCCAACACACCAGGGGGCGCCCCGCGTCGGGCAGGTCGGCCGAGGGCATGGGAGCAGGCAGCGATGATCCAGATCACCGGACTGACCAAGGTCTACCGCAAGGGCGCGCCGCCCGCGGTGCTCGATCTGACCTTCGACGCCCGGCCCGGCATGGTGACCGTGCTGCTCGGCGCCGAGGGCGCGGGCAAGTCCACCGCGATGCGGCTGATGCTCGAACTCGAACGCGGCCAGGGCGTCACGCTCTTCGACGGCCGCACCTACCGCCGGCTGCGCCGCCCCGAGCGGGAGGTCGGCGTGCTGCTGCCCGGCCCCGGGCCGGGCGCGGCCGCCGTGGCGGGCCACCCGGGCCGCAAGGCGCACGGCCACCTGCGGATGCTGGCCGCGGCGGTCGGCGCCCCCGCACGGCGGGCCGACGAACTGCTGGAGCAGACCCGGCTGGCCGCCGTCGCGGGGCAGCGGCTGCGCAGCTTCTCGCCCGGCATGCACCGTCGGCTGGCCTTGGCCGCGGCCTTGCTCGGCGACCCCGGCACGCTACTGCTGGACGCGCCGACCGAGGGCCTGTCCCCGCGCAACGTCGAGTGGTTCCACTCCTTCCTGCGCTCGTTCGGCGTCGCCGGCGGGACGGTCCTGGTGACCACCCGCACCCCGCAGGAAGCCGCGCAGCTCGCCGACCGGGTCATCACACTGGACCACGGCCGACTGGTGGCAGACCAGCCGGTGGCGGAGTTCCGCCGGACCAGGCTCAGCCCCGAAGTGGCCGTCCGCGGGCCGCAGATGGCGCGGCTGGCCGACCTGCTGGTCAGTCAGGGCGCCGAGGTGCGGCGGGACGGCGGCGCGGGCCTCGCGGTGGCGGGCATCGACCGTACCGAGATCGGTGAACTCGCCTATCGCCACGGCATCCTGCTGCACGAGCTGGCCGACCGGGTGGTCGAGCAGCCGGCGCCCCGGGCCGCCCTGCCGGTCGCGTCGGGCCGCTCCGGCCACCTCCGTGTCCAGTCCGGCCCCACCGCTGCCGAGCCGGGCCCCGAGTCCGGCCCCGAGCCCGCTCAGGAACCGGCCTCCGACGCCCCGGCCGTCACCGTCCCGCGCCACCGGGGCGCCCGTCGCCTGGAGGCCCGGCCGGCGGCCGCCCACCACCGGGACGAGGCGGCGCTGCCCACCCGCGCCCTGCCGGCCGCCTCGGCCGCGACCGCCCTGTCCGCGACCGCCCTCTCCACCCTCGGTGCCACCCCCCACCAGGCCGAGCCCGCCGAGCCCACTCCGACCGTCGCCGTGGAGCGGCTGTTCCGTGGTGGCCCCGGTGTCCCGGCCAGATCCGCGTCGGCCCTCGCCCCGACCTCCGTCCCCGTCCCCGCCCCCGCTGCCGGCGCCGGGGAGCCCGGGCCCGACCCGGCCAGGGGCCGCCGCGAGAGCGCCGCCGACCTGCTGACCGACGACACCGTCCGGCTCGGCCGCCCGGCCCAGGTCGCGCCCCCGGTCCCCGGCGGTCCCGTCAGCCCCGCCACCCCCGACGACCACCGGAGCGAGTGAACCGTGCGTGTTCTGGCCTACGAGCTGCGCCGCCTGCGCGGCCTGCGTTCCACCTGGCTGCTGCTCGCCGCCGTGCTGCTGTGCGACGCCGTCACGGCCGCCGTCCTGGCGAGCCAGGCCCCGGCCGGCCCGCTGGCCGCCCCGGCCGGGGTGCGGCTGCTGACCGCCGCCGTGCCGCTGATCCCGCTGCCGTTCGCCGCGTTCGGGGCCGGCGTGCTGGGCGCGCTCTCGTACGGGCACGAGGTGCGACACCCGGGGCTGCCGGCCTCCCGGGTGTCGTACCCGCGGCGGGTGCAGCTGCTGCTGGCCAAGCTGCTGGTGGTCGGTCCCGTCGCGGGGCTGTTGGCGCTGGCGACCCTGCTGCTCGACGCGGTGGCGGTGCAGCTGGCACTGCCGGGCGGGGTGACGGTGGCCGCCTGGGCGGAGCCCTCGGCATTGTCGGACCAGGTGTCGCAGGCGCTGGCCGCCACCGGGCTGTCCGGCCTGGCAGACGTGCCGGGCCTGGCCGACCTGCCGGGCGTGTTCGCCCCGGTGGGGCTGGCGGCCGGCCACGGGGTGCCGGCGGCTCTGCTGGCCTTCGTCCTGCTGACCGTCGTGGCGGGCTGGACCGGGGTGCTGACGGCGTCGCTGACCCGCAGCGCCTCGGTCGGGGTGCTGCTGTTGTGCGCGCTGCCGCCGCTGCTGGAGTCCGGTGTGGCGCTGCTGCTGCGGGAGACCGGCAGGCCGTGGCCGACCCGTGCGGCCGAACTGCTGCCGTTCCAGTCCGGCGTCGAATGGGCCTACGGCTGGGTTTACCGCGGGGGGCACGAGGCGGCGGCCGGGAGTGCGGCGCTGACGGATCCGGCCCTGCTCGTGGCGGTGGCGGCGCCCGCGGCCGTCCTGCTGCTCGCGGCGTTCCTGGTGCAGGTCCGGCGGCGCGAGCTCTGACGCCGGGCGTCGAGGGGGTGGTCGCGCCGAAGAATCAAGATCGACCAGCAGTGACCGTAATGCGCGGTTCTTCCTGATAAGAAGTCAATTATCCAGTCGCGGTCGATCACCCTTTCGTGTGCTTTTCACGAGAATTCTCAAGCTGCGCCTGCCGATCGCCGACAAAGGAGCTGTGAGTACCCTTGCGCACCCCACCATGACCCCCGCCCGTTCCGCCGACGGACCCATCCACGGCCCCGGCGATCTGGACCGCTTCTCGTACGCCGACCGGCCGACTCCGCCGGCGCCCCGCTGGGAGGGCGCCGAGTCCGATCTCGCCCGGGTCGGCCGCAAGACCACCAGCAGCCGCGGTCGCGGTCTGCACGGCCAGCTGGTCCAGCAGCTCGGCCAGATGATCGTCTCCGGCGACCTCGGTGCCGACCGTCCGCTCGTGCCCGAGGAGATCGGCCAGCGGTTCGAGGTGTCCCGCACGGTCGTCCGCGAGTCGCTGCGCGTCCTGGAGGCCAAGGGCCTGGTCAGTGCCCGGCCGAACGTCGGCACCCGGGTCCGCCCGGTAGCCGACTGGAACCTGCTGGACCCGGACATCATCGAGTGGCGCGCCTTCGGCCCGCAGCGGGACGAGCAGCGCCGGGAGCTGTTCGAGCTCCGCTGGGCGATCGAGCCGCTGGCCGCCCGGCTCGCCGCCGGCCACGGCCGGGAGGACGTCCAGCAGCGGCTGGTCGAGCTGGTCGAGATCATGGGCCACGCCGCCGCCCAGGCCGACCTCTCCACCTACGCCCGGGCCGACGCCGAGTTGCACGGCCTGATCCTCCAGATGGCCGGCAACCGGATGCTGGAGCACCTGTCCGGGATCGTCGCCGGCGCGCTGCAGGTGTCGGGCGGCCCGGCTATCTCCTGCGAGCGCGCCTCCGAGTCCTCGGTCAGCCTGCACGCCCGGCTGGTGGACGCGCTGGGCACCGGCGACGGCACCGCGGGGGAGGCCGCGATGCGGGCGCTGCTCACCGTCCACCCCGAGATCGAGCCGTCCGTCCCCGCCCCTCGGGAGCACTGAGCGGGCTGTTCCGGTGAGCGGGCGCCCCGTCCGTCCTCCGTTCCTCCAGGGCCCTCCGGCCGCACCCGCGCGGCGCAGCCGGAGGGCTTCTGCACGTCGGCGGTCCGACCCGGACGCGTGATGCCCCGTCCATGACAACAGGTTTCGGCGCGGGTGAGCGATGATGGATTCCGGCCCCGTGGCCGTGGGTGCCGAGTGGTGTGACCCGCGACACGAAGGCCATGCGTAACACTTGACGAGTAGCAGCGATGTCTCCTGAGCGGGGGCAGCTCCGGAATACTTCAACATGTCACAATGCTGTGTTGGTCCGCGGCGCTGCTGCCGTCCTGCAAACCCAGTCCTCAAGCCCGAGTCGGTCGGAATCGACACCGCGCGTCCGACGCGCGATTTCCTTCCCCGCCCGCTCGGGCGGCCGGTACGGGTTCGAGTCCACTCATCGTCCGAGAGGTTGTTCGTGTCGGCCAGCACATCCCGTTCACTTCCCCCCGAGATCGCCGAGTCCGCAGCTCTGCTGGCGCTCATCGAGCGGGGCAAGGCCCAGGGGCAGATCGCCGGTGACGACGTGCGCCAGGCGTTCGAGGCGGACCAGATCCCGGTCACCAAGTGGAAGAACGTCATGCGCAGCCTCAACCAGGTGCTGATTGAGGAGGGGGTGGATCTCATGGTCAGCGCGGCCGAACCGGCCGGCGCCAAGCGCAAGAGCGTTGCTGCCAAGAGCCCCACCAAGCGCACCGCCACCAAGGCTGTCACCACCCGGAGCCCGTCCGCCTCCACGGCCCCGACCAAGCCGCCCGTACGGATCGCGCCCGGTGCGCCCGTCGCGGCCCCGGCCGTCGCGGCCGCCACGGCGTCCGCCCCCACGGTGTCCGCCGGGATCACCTCGGAGGCGACCGGTGTCGCCTCCGAGCTGAAGACGGTCGCGGCGAAGAAGGCGGCCCCGGCCAAGAAGGCCGCCGCCAAGAAGGCCGCCGCGCCGGCCAAGAAGACCGCCGCCAAGAAGACCGCCGCCAAGGCGGGCAAGGGCGACGAGGAGCTCGGTGGCGAGGAGGAGCTGCTCGAGGACGTCGCGCTGCCCGGCGACAAGGCCGGCGAGGAGGCGGAGCCCGAGGAGGAGTCGCAGGGCTTCGTGCTCTCCGACGACGACGAGGACGACGCGCCGGCCCAGCAGGTCGCCGTCGCCGGTGCCACCGCCGACCCGGTCAAGGACTACCTGAAGCAGATCGGCAAGGTCCCGCTGCTCAACGCCGAGCAGGAGGTCGAGCTCGCCAAGCGCATCGAGGCCGGCCTGTTCGCCGAGGACAAGCTCTCGGCCGCCGACAAGCTCGCCCCCAAGCTCAAGCGCGAGCTGGAGATCATCGCCGAGGACGGCCGCCGCGCCAAGAACCACCTGCTGGAGGCCAACCTCCGCCTGGTGGTCTCGCTGGCCAAGCGCTACACCGGTCGCGGCATGCTCTTCCTGGACCTGATCCAGGAGGGCAACCTCGGTCTGATCCGTGCGGTCGAGAAGTTCGACTACACCAAGGGCTACAAGTTCTCCACCTACGCCACCTGGTGGATCCGCCAGGCGATCACCCGCGCCATGGCCGACCAGGCCCGCACCATCCGCATCCCGGTGCACATGGTCGAGGTCATCAACAAGCTGGCCCGCGTCCAGCGCCAGATGCTCCAGGACCTGGGCCGCGAGCCCACCCCGGAGGAGCTGGCCAAGGAACTCGACATGACCCCCGAGAAGGTCATCGAGGTCCAGAAGTACGGCCGTGAGCCGATCTCGCTGCACACCCCGCTCGGCGAGGACGGCGACAGCGAGTTCGGTGACCTGATCGAGGACTCCGAGGCGGTCGTCCCGGCCGACGCGGTCTCCTTCACCCTGCTCCAGGAGCAGCTGCACTCGGTGCTGGACACCCTCTCCGAGCGCGAGGCCGGCGTGGTCTCGATGCGCTTCGGCCTGACGGACGGTCAGCCGAAGACGCTCGACGAGATCGGCAAGGTGTACGGGGTCACCCGTGAGCGCATCCGCCAGATCGAGTCGAAGACCATGTCGAAGCTGCGCCACCCGTCGCGTTCCCAGGTGCTGCGCGACTACCTGGACTGATCCGGCCGGTACGGTCGCAAGCGTGTGACGAAGGCCCGGAGCCCCACGGCTCCGGGCCTTCGCCGCTGTCCGGGCCCGGGCGGGTCAGCGTCCGGGTGGCCGTTGTCCCTCGTCCGGGTGGCGGTGCGGCGGGAAGCGGTCGCACCGCGTAGTCGATCACCTACGCTGTGGCGGTTGCCTGCTGCCGAGCCGACTGGAGTCACGGTGCTGCCCAACCCGGACCGCGCTGCCCTGCCGACCCCCGCCCCGCCCCTGGCGAGCCCGGCGGCCGCCCGCGCGGGCCGCCGCCGACGGGCCGCCGTGCTGGCGCTGCTGGTCGCCGTCCCCGTCCCGCTGCTCGCGCTCGGTGCGGCCGGTCCGGCCGGGGCGCAGCGCCGGGTGGTCGGCGGCACCGCCGAGACCACCGCCGACCACCCGTGGGTGGTGGCGCTGTCCAGCCGCCAGCAGTTCGGCAGCGGCCGCTCCGGCCAGTTCTGCGGGGGAGCGCTGGTCACGCCGACCAAGGTGGTGACGGCCGCGCACTGCTTCTACGACGAGTCCCGGGGTGCCAAGGTGGACCGGCCGGGGCTCAAGGCCGTCATCGGCCGGGACGACATGCGCAGCTCGGTCGGCCGCGAGGTGCCCGTGCGGTCGGTCTGGATCCACCCCGACTACTCCTTCACCGCCAACCTGAACGATGTCGCCGTGCTCACCCTCGCCGACCCCCAGGACTCCCGGCCGGTGATCGACCTGGTCGGCCAGGGCGAGACCGAGCCGTACGCGGCCGGGACCGCCGCGCGGGTCTTCGGCTGGGGCGACACCACCGGGCACGGCGACTACTCGCCCACGCTGCGCGGGGTGGAGGTGCCGGTCATCGCGGACCAGACCTGTGCGCAGGCCTACCCGGGCGGGCAGGACGGCAAGTTCGACGCCCGGGGTATGGTGTGCGCGGGCGAGGAGAAGGGCGGCAAGGACGCCTGCCAGGGCGACAGCGGCGGCCCGCTGGTCGTCGGCGGCCGACTGGTCGGCCTGGTCTCCTGGGGGACGGGTTGCGCCGAGGCGGCCCACCCGGGCGTCTACACCAGGGTGGCGTCCGTCGCGGACGCGGTGCGCTCGGTGCTGTGAGGGCCGCCCGGGCCGTTGCCGGTGGCCAACTGGTCACGTTCTGAAGCCACATCGCTGCGGAGCGTGCGGCCCTCTGGGAACAGCAGAGCCGGGCGACCGGCCCCGAGGGGACCTGTCGCCCGGCTCACCGGTCGCGCGTGGTGCGCGACCGGACACACAGCTCGACGCCGACTGCTGGTGTGGCGCCTTGGATCAGCGCTCTTCTTCGGCGGCCGTGGCGTTGGTGGTGCCGCTGAGACGGCCGCTCTCGTCCTGTATCTCCACGGCGATCTTCTTGAGCTCGGGCTCGAACTTCCGGCCGTGGTGGGCGCAGAAGAGCAGCTCTCCGCCGCTGGCGAGTACGACGCGCAGGTAGGCCTGGGCGCCGCAGCGGTCGCAGCGGTCAGCCGCGGTGAGCGGGCTCGCAGGTGTCAGAACAGTAGTCACGTCGCCTCTTCTCTAGCTCGACGAGCTGTCGTACCAGGGTCAACATCCAACCAGGCCGAAAACGTTCCCGCTCGTGGCTTTTCTTCTCTGAGGATTCTGCTGTGTTGATGAGGACGTGCCCCGGGGGCCGGTGGTTCATGCGTACCGAATCCCAGGATCCGCCCGTCCCTCGAACGCCCGATCGGGACCGGGTGCGAGGTCCGCGTAGCATAATCCTCTGCCGGGTTGGAGCATAAGCCCCGCCCCGGGCCCCGGTAGCCTGCATAACGGCAGTTCCGGAGCCTGTGCCAGGCCCCACGATCCGCCAGGACCGGTGGTACCGGGAGGAGATGGCGCCCCGGGGTCCGGATACCGGAGCGGTCCTTGTTCGCGCAGCGCGTACAAGCTGCGCGGGGGCGGCCCGCCGTGCTGTGCACCCAGCGGAGGGGTGCGAGCACACCGGGCGACGACTGTCGGTGCGGCGTGCTGCACTGGCGGATGGTCCGGATACGTCCGGATGTGACCGATAAGACAGAACTTCACCGAGGAGAGTGCCGCGTGAGTGCCGAAACGACCGTGCCGTCCGCACTGCTGGCCGGCGACGACGGTTCCAACTACACCGCTCGGCACCTGCTCGTCCTGGAGGGCCTGGAGGCGGTCCGCAAGCGCCCCGGCATGTACATCGGCTCGACGGACAGTCGCGGCCTGATGCACTGCCTCTGGGAGATCATCGACAACTCCGTCGACGAGGCGCTGGGCGGTCACTGCGACCGCATCGAGGTCCTGCTGCACCCGGACTCCTCGGTCGAGGTCCGCGACAACGGGCGCGGCATCCCGGTCGACGTCGAGCCCAAGACCGGGCTGTCCGGCGTCGAGGTCGTGATGACCAAGCTGCACGCCGGCGGCAAGTTCGGCGGCGGCTCCTACGCGGCCTCCGGCGGTCTGCACGGCGTCGGCGCCTCGGTGGTCAACGCGCTCTCCGCCCGGCTGGACGTCGAGGTCGACCGCAGCGGACACACCCACGCGATCAGCTTCCGCCGCGGAACCCCCGGCATCTTCACCGAGGCCAGCCCGGACGCGCCCTTCGAGCCCGCCAACGGCCTGACCAGGGCCCGCAAGGTGCCCAAGGCCCGCACCGGCACCAGGATCCGCTACTGGGCCGACCGGCAGATCTTCCTCAAGGACGCCCGGCTCTCCCTGGAGCACCTGTACAGCCGCGCCCGGCAGACGGCCTTCCTCGTCCCCGGCCTGACCATCGTCGTGCGTGACGAGCGGCTCACCGAGAGCGAGCAGGTCGAGGAGTCGGTCTTCCGCTTCGACGGCGGCATCGCCGAGTTCTGCGAGTTCCTGGCGCCCGACAAGCCGGTCTGCGACGTGCTGCGGCTGCACGGCGAGGGCACCTTCAAGGAGACGGTGCCCGTCCTGGACGAGCTCGGCCACATGACCCCCACCGAGGTCACCCGGCAACTCGGCGTGGACATCGCGCTGCGCTGGGGCGCCGGTTACGACACCACCCTGCGCTCCTTCGTCAACATCATCGCCACCCCCAAGGGCGGCACCCACATGACCGGCTTCGAGCGCTCGCTGGCCAAGACCGTCAACGAGGCGCTGCGCGCGGCCAAGCTGCTGCGCGTCGCCGAGGACGACATCACCAAGGACGACGCCACCGAGGGCCTCACCGCGGTGGTCACCGTCCGGCTCGCCGAGCCGCAGTTCGAGGGCCAGACCAAGGAGGTGCTCGGCACCTCGGCGGCCAACCGGATCGTCGCCGCCGTCGTCGCCAAGGAGCTCAAGGCCTTCCTCACCTCGGCCAAGAAGGACCAGAAGCTCCAGGCCCGGGCCGTGCTGGACAAGGTCGTCGCGGCCGCCCGCACCCGGGTCGCGGCCCGCCAGCACAAGGAGGCCCAGCGCCGCAAGACCGCGCTGGAGACCAGTTCGCTGCCGGCCAAGCTGGCCGACTGCCGCAGCGACGACGTCGACCGCAGCGAACTGTTCATCGTCGAGGGCGACTCTGCGCTCGGCACCGCCAAGCTCGCCCGCAACTCCGAGTTCCAGGCGCTGCTGCCGATCCGCGGCAAGATCCTCAACGTGCAGAAGGCCTCGGTGAGCGACATGCTCAAGAACACCGAGTGCGCCGCGATCATCCAGGTGATAGGGGCCGGTTCGGGCCGCACCTTCGACATCGACCAGGCCCGCTACGGCCGGGTCATCTTCATGGCCGACGCCGACGTCGACGGCTCGCACATCCGCACCCTGCTGCTGACGCTGTTCCACCGCTACATGCGGCCGATGGTCGAGCAGGGCCGGGTCTTCGCCGCCGTGCCGCCGCTGCACCGGATCGAGCTCACCAGCCCCAAGCGCGGCCAGGAGAAGTACCACTACACCTACTCCGACGCCGAACTGCGCTCCACCCTGCTGGAGTTCCAGCGCAAGGGGCAGCGCTGGAAGGAGCCGGTGCAGCGGTACAAGGGCCTGGGCGAGATGGACGCCGACCAGCTGGCCGAGACCACCATGGACCCGCGCCACCGCACGCTGCGCCGGATCAACCTTGGCGACCTGGAGCAGGCCGAGCGGATCTTCGACCTGCTGATGGGCAACGACGTCGCCCCGCGCAAGGAGTTCATCGTGGACTCGGCGGCCACCCTGGACCGCTCCCGCATCGACGCCTGAGGCCTTCGGATCCCTCCGGCACGAGGGCCCTCCACCCACGGGTGGAGGGCCCTCGTGCTGCCGGTTCCACCTGTGGTCCACCCCGGCGCCGATCAACCGGGGGCGCCGGATCCGTAACGTCGGAGAGGTCAGTACAAGCCTCCTGTCGGGACGGAGAAGTCCGATGACCGCCCTCGTCAACATCGTCGTGATCATCGCGGTGATGGTCCTCGTGGTCCAGCGCCAGATGCGCGCCCAGCGCCTGGACACCGAGCGCCGCTTCTGGCTGCTGCCGCTGATCCTCGGCGCGCTCGCGCTGCGCGACCCGCAGCTCATCGACCACCAGCACACCGCGCTGTCCGCCACCCTGGTCGGGTGCGGCCTGGTGGCGGTGGTCGCGATGGGCTCCGTCTGGGGCTGGACCGTGCGGCTGTGGCGGGCCGGGGACGGTTCGGTCTGGGCCAAGGGCACCAAGGCCACGGTGGCCGCCTGGGTCGGCATGCTCGCCATCCGGCTCGCCCTGTACGGCGTCGGCGCGGCACTGCACGTCCACCAGGCGGGCAGCGCGCTGCTGCTGGGACTGGCGGTCCTGCTGCTGACCCGCTCGTTCGTGGTGAACTGGCGGGCACGGGCCCTGGACCTGCCGCAACAGGCCGCCGTACCGCGCTGACCGCGCTGACCGCCTTGCCCGGGGCCTGCCGGGCCCGCTGTCCGAGAACGTCGAGGAGGCACCCGTGGCCGAGTGGTACTGGACCCGCTGGCCGTCCCGCGAGGGGCTGGAGCGCGAGGCCGGGAGATGGCCGCGGCGGGCCCTCTCCCTGCTCGGCCGCACCGTCCTGCTGGTCGTCGTCTGCTGGGGGACGTTCTCCGGCGGCAAGTACACGGGCTGGGCGGTGGTGGTCGCGGCGGCCGGACTGCTCGGGGTCGCCGCCCTGGCCGCCGGCTACCTCTACGCCACCCGGGAACAGCGCCTGGCGCTCTCGCTCGGCCTGGCCGCCGCCCTGCTCGGCAGCGCCTGGCTGGCCAACTGGGGGCAGGCCTACCTGCTGGCCGACTTCGTCTGGTGCGGGCTGGCCGTGATCGGGGTGGTCCGGCTGCCGGCCGCGCCCGGCCTGCTCACCGCGGCGGCCGCGCTGGGCTCGTACACCGCCGCCAGCTGGGCGAGTTGGGTGAGCATCTTCGCCACCATCGGCGGGCTCGGCCTGCTCGGCTACCTGCTGCGGCTGGACGTCGAGGCCCGTGGCACCGCCCGCCAACTGCTCACCCAGGAGCGCGCCGCCCGGGCCGCCGAGGCGGAGAGCGCGGCGCTCGCCGAACGGGCCAGGATCGCCCGGGAGATCCACGACGTGCTCGCGCACAGCCTCTCCGCGCAGCTCGTCCACCTGGAGGCGGCCCGGTTGATGCTGGACGCCGGCACCGACCGCGAGCAGATCCGCGAACGGGTCGTCGCCGCCCGGCGGATGGCCCAGGACGGGCTGGTCGAGACCCGGCAGGCGTTGTCCGCGCTGCGCGGCGAACTCACCCCGGTCGGCGAGTTCCTGGTGGAGCTGACCGGGCGGGAGCGGGCCGCGCTCACCGTCACCGGCACGCCCCGGCCGCTCGCCGCCGAGGCCGCCCTCGCGGTGCGGCGCACCGCGCAGGAGGCGGTGACCAACGTCCGCAAGCACGCGCCCGGCGCCCGGTGCACCGTCGAACTGCGCTACCTGGCGGAGGCGGTGGAGCTGGAGGTGCGCAACTCCCGCCCTCCGCGCGGCGAACCGTCCGGGGAGCTGTCGGCCAGCGGCAGCGGGTACGGTCTGCTGGGGATGCGCGAACGCGCGGAACTGCTCGGCGGCACCCTGCTGGCGGGCCCCGAGGACGGAGGGTGGCGCGTGCTGCTGCAGGTGCCGGCATGAGCGAGCGCGGCGAGCTCATCATCAGCAGGTGCGGATTTCGCGAAGCGACTGCCGAGCGAAGCGGGGCGGGCGCATGAGCGAGGCAGAGGTCACCAGGGTGCTGGTGGTGGACGACCAGACGGTGGTGCGCGAGGGCATCGTGATGCTGCTGGGGCTGCTGCCCGGCATCGAGGTGGTCGGCGCGGCGGCGGACGGGGAGGAGGCCGTCGCCCTGGTGGAGCGGTGTCACCCGGACGTGGTGCTGATGGATCTGCGGATGCCGCGCGTCGACGGCGTCGAGGCGACCCGGCGGATCAGGGCCGCGCACCCGCAGACCGAGGTCGTGGTGCTCACCACCTACGCCGACGACGACTCGCTGTTCCCCGCTCTGCAGGCCGGGGCGCGCGGATACCTCACCAAGGACGCCGGCGGTGAGGAGATCGCCCGGGCGATCGCGGACGTCCGCGCGGGGGCGGCCGGGCTCTCGCCGCAGGTCCAACTCCGTTTGCTGGAAAGGCTTTCAGGGCCTCCGGCCGGATCCGCGCCGGGGGCCGGGAAGCCGGTCGGGCGGCCGGGGGAGCTCCCGGACGGGCTGACCGCCCGGGAGGCGGAGGTGCTGGCGCTGATCGCCGAGGGGCTCTCCAACGCCGAGATCGCCCAGCGGCTGTTCGTCAGCCAGGCCACCGTGAAGACGCACATCAACAACCTGTTCGCCAAGACCGCGGTGCGGGACCGGGCGCAGGCGGTCTCGTACGCCTTTCGACACGGGATCACCGGTACGCAGCAGTAGTCGGATGAGTGTCTGTCGGATGATCGATCACCTCATCGAGTGAAGGTATCGGCAATGGTCAGAGGGGCTGTCCGGCGGCCGCCATCATGGTTGGGGTCAGAGTGCCCGCCGGTCCAGGAGCAGTTGTGCCACAGCAGCAGACGAGCAGTCCCGGACAGGGGCAGCGATTTGACTGGTGGGCCGCTCCGGCCGCCGCCACCGCCTCCGACCGGTCGGCCGTGCCCGGCCAACCGGCGGTGCCGGCCCAGTCGGCCCCCACCCGCGCGGTCCAGCCGGTACCGGCCGAGCGGGCGCCCGTCCCGGTCGCCGCCCCCGCCGCCCGACCCGCCGCCGAACCGGCGGCCGCCCCCCGGGCCCTGGCGCCCGCCACCGACAGCACCGAGGTGTACCGGGCCGTCCAGCGCAGCGACGCCTTCCAGGACATCCGCCGCAGCTACCGGTCGTTCGTCTTCCCGGTCAGCGGCGCCTTCCTCGGCTGGTTCCTGATGTACGTCGCCGCGCAGGCCGCCGCCCCCGGCCTGATGCGCAGCCAGGTGGCCGGCCCGCTCAACGTGGCCTGGCTGCTCGGCCTGCTGCAGTTCGCCTCCACCTTCCTGCTCACCTGGCTCTACGCCCGCAACGCCCGGACCAAGCGTGACCGCGCCGCCCTGGGCCTGCGCTGGGACACCCAGGACCAGCTGCGATGACGGCCACGATCACGACCGCGGTGACGACCGCGATGACGACCGCCACCCCGCCCCCCGTCGCCCCCACCGGCGACCACCACGACCTCGCGATCGCGCTGTTCGCCGTCGTCGTCCTGGTCACCCTGGCGATCACCCTCTGGGTCGGCCGCCGGGGCAGCGCCACCGAGGACTTCTACGCCGGCGGCCGGGACTTCACCCCGCTCCAGAACGGCTTCGCGCTCTCCGGCGACTACCTCTCCGCCGCCTCCTTCCTCGGCGTCGCCGGACTGATCGCGCTGTACGGCTACGACGGCGTGCTCTACAGCATCGGCTTCCTGGTCGCCTGGCTGGTGGTGCTGATGCTGGTCGCCGAACTGGTCCGCAACGCCGGCCGGTACACCCTCGCCGACGTGCTCGCGCTGCGGCTGCGCCGCCGCAAGGTCCGGGCCGCGGCCGGGGGCGCCAGCGTCGTCGTCACCCTGCTCTACCTGGTCGCCCAGATGGTCGGCGCGGGCTCGCTGGTCGCCCTGCTGCTCGGCACCAACAGCGCCCAGGCCCGGACCTGGACCATCGTCGCCGTCGGCGGACTGATGATCGTCTACGTCACGATCGGCGGGATGCGGGCCACCACCTGGATCCAGATCGTCAAGGCCTTCCTGCTGATCGCCGGCTCGGTGCTGCTCACCGTGCTGCTGATGGTCCGCTTCCACGGCGACGTCGGCGAGCTGATGCGCCAGGCCGCCCAGCACAGCGGCGCCGGGCGGCGCTACCTCGAACCCGGCCTCAAGTACGGTGCCACCTTCACCAGCCGGCTCGACTTCTTCAGCCTGGGCCTCGCCCTGGTGCTCGGCACCGCCGGACTGCCGCACATCCTGTCCCGCTTCTACACCGTGCCCACCGCGCGGGCCGCCCGCCGCTCCACGATGTGGGCGATCGGCCTGGTCGGCGGCTTCTACCTGATGGCCATCGCGCTCGGCCTGGGCGCGACCGCGCTGGTCGGCTCGGCGGAGGTACGGCACGCCAACTCGGCCGGGAACACCGCCGTCCCGCTGCTCGCCCTGGTGCTCGGCGGCGGCAACGGCAGCACCGGCGGGGTGGTGCTGTTCGCGCTGATCTCGGCGATCGCCTTCGCCACCATCCTCGCCGTGGTCGCCGGGCTCACCCTGGCCTCCTCGGCGGCCTTCGCCCACGACATCTGGGCCGGCGCCTGGCGTGGCCGGCCGCGCCGGCGCCCCTTCCGGCGGCGCGCCGCCGTCCCGGCCTCCCGGCCGGGGGAGGCGGGGGACCTGGCGGAGGCCGAGCCGACGGGCGAGGCCAGCGAGCGCCAGGAGGTCTGGGTGGCACGGTTCGCGGCCGTCGGGATCGGCGCGGCCGCGATCGCGATCAGCCTCTACGCCCAGCAGCTGAACGTCGCCTTCCTGGTCGGCCTGGCCTTCGCGGTGGCCGCCTCCAGCAACCTGCCCGTCCTGCTGTACAGCCTGTTCTGGTCGCGGTTCACCGCCCGAGGCGCGGTCTGGTCGGTGTACGGCGGGCTGGTCCCGGCGATCGTGCTGGTCGTCTTCTCCCCGGTGGTCTCCGGCACCAAGGTGGCGCTCTTCCCCGGCGTCGACTTCCACTGGTTCCCGCTGGAGAACCCCGGCATCATCTCCATCCCGCTCGGCTTCCTGGCCGGCTGGATCGGGACCATCACCTCGCCCGAGCCCGCCGACGCGGACCGCTTCGCCGAGCTGGAGGTGCGCGCCCTCACCGGTGCGGGCGCGGCCTGAGCGCCGCGCCCCGGGGAACCCCGGCGGGCCTGGGGCCGCCGGGGTTCCCCCACGTCCGGGCTGGTGTCAGGCCCGGACCGCCAGGCCGTAGCGGTGCTCGGGGCGGCCGGTGTCGCCGTAGCGCAGGGTCAGCCGCAGCCGGCTGTCCCGCTCCAACTGCTTGAGGTAGCGCTGCGCCGTCGAGCGGCTCAGCCCGGTGGCGTCCGCGACCTCCTGTGCGGACAGCGGGCGGCCCGCCTGGCGCAGCACCCCCAGCACCAGGTCGGTGGTGGGCGCCGAGTGCCCCTTCGGCAGCGGGCCGGCCGGGGCGGCGGCGCTGCGCAGGGTGGCGAACAACCGGTCCACCTCGTCCTGGCCGGCCTCCCGGGCCGCCGGGCCGGCCAGCGCGTGCCGCAGCTGCGCGTACGCGACCAGCTTGTCCCGCAGGCCGGCGAAGGTGAACGGCTTGACCAGGTACTGCAGCGCGCCGTGCTGCATCGCGGCGTGCACCGTCGACACGTCCCGGGCGGCCGTCACCATCATCACGTCGCAGGCCACCTGCCGCTCCCGCAGCCGGCGCACCAGCGCCAGGCCGGTCTCGTCCGGCAGGTGGTGGTCGAGCAGCAGCAGGTCCACCGGGCGGCGCTCCAGCGCGGCCAGCGCCTCCCCGGCCGAGTGCGCGGTGCCGGTCACCCGGAAGCCCGGCACCTTGGCCACGTACGCGGCGTGCACGTCCGCGACCCGGAAGTCGTCGTCCACCACGAGTACGTCGATCATCAGGCCTCCACGAGCTGAGGGGTGAGCAGGGCCTCGGGCAGCTCGACCGTGAACCGGGCGCCGCCGAGCGGCCCCGCGTCGAGCACGATCCGGCCGCCGGTCCGTTCGACCAGCCGCCGCACCATCGCCAGCCCCAGCCCGCGCGGACGGTGCGCGGGCGCGTCCTTGCTGGTCCACCCCTCCTCGAAGACCTGCTCGCGCAGTTCCTCCGGCACGCCCGGGCCGCTGTCCGTGACCTGCAGCAGCAGCGTGGAGCCGGCCGCCGCCAGCGTCACCTCCAGCCGGCCGCCCCCACCCGCCGCGAGCGCGTCCACCGCGTTGTCGATCAGATTGCCGAGCACCGTCACCAGCGCCCGCGCGTCCACCACCGCGTCCGGCAGGTGCGCCGCCGGGGCCAGCAGCAGCCGCACCCCGCGCTCGCCCGCCACCGCCGTCTTGCCCGCCAGCAGCGCCGCGACGTGCGGATCCTGCACCTGCTCGGCGATCCGCGCCGCGACCACCGCGTGCGAACCGGACTGCTCCGAGATGAACGCCACTGCCTGCTCGTGGCGGCCCAGCTCCAGCAGGCCCAGCAGGGTGTGCATCCGGTTGGCGTGCTCGTGGTCCTGGGCGCGCAGCGCCTCGGTCAGGCTGCGGGTGGTGTCCAACTCCCGGACCAGCGACTCCAGTTCGGTCCGGTCGCGGAGTGTCACGACCGCGCCGCCCTCGGCCGTGCTCATCCGGTTGACCACCAGCACCCGGTCGTCCCGGACCGCCGGCAGGTCGGCGCCGGTGATCCGCCCGGTCAGCACGTCCGCCAGCCGGCCCGGCGGCAGCACCGCGTCGATCGGCCGCCCGGTGCAGTCCTCCGGCAGGCCGAGCAGCCGCGCCGCCTCGTCGTTGGCCAGCCGGATCCGGCCGCGCTCGTCCAGCGCCACCATGCCCTCGCGGATGCCGTGCAGCATCGCCTCCCGCTCCACCAGCAGCGCCGAGATGTCGGCCAGCGCGATGTTGTGGGTGCGGCGCTTCAGCCGCCGGGCCAGCGCCAGCGTGGCGACCGTCCCCGCGGCCAGGCCCGCGCCCGCGCACAGCAGGATCCCGGTGAGCATCTTCAGCAGCCGGCGGCGGATCGAGTCGTCGCTGATGCCGACCGACACCTCGCCGACGATCCGGCCGTCCGCGACCCGCAGCGGCACCTTGCCGCGTGCGGTGCGGCCCAGCGTGCCCTCCTGCATCGCGGTGACGCTGAGCCCGCTGAGCGCCGGCTCCGGGTCGGTGCTGACCCGGTGGCCGATCCGCTCCGGGTCGGTGTGCGAGAGCCGGATCCCGTCCAGGTCGGTGACCACCACGAAGCTCGCGCCGGTGGCCAGCCGGATCTGCTCGGCGTTGCGCTGCGCGGTCGCCGAGTCCCGGGCGTCGGCGGCCCGGGCGATCGCCTCGTCGGTGGCGGTGGCCTGGGCGATCGACAGCGCCCGCTGCATCGCGTCGTGGTCCAGCTCGCTGCTGACCGGGGCCAGGAACAGGCCGGCGGTCACGGTGGTGACACCGACGGTGACGACGGTCTGGCTCAGCAGCAGTTGCGCGAAGACCCGGCGGGGCCAGCGGGGCAGCTTCATCCGGGCCTCCTCTCGGCGGCTGTGGGGGGCGGGTACGTCAGGGTCGGGACACCCTACGTTTCCGGCGTGTTTCTGTCAGCCGCGTCCCCGCAGTTGTAGCGGAAGCAAAAGGAGCAGAACACCCCTCAATGCGGAGAAACCGCAGTACGCCGAGAAGGCTCCCGCCCGGGCCCCGCCCGCTCCTACCTTTCCGGGGCAAGCACAGACCCGGGAGGATTGAATGAGCACAACCCCGGCGATCGAGCTGACTGGCGCGACGAAACGGTTCCGCACCCCGTCCGGGGCCCTGCACACCGCCGTCCGTGATCTCGATCTGACCGTCGCCCAAGGCGAGTTCGTCGCCGTCGTCGGGCCCACCGGCTGCGGCAAGTCCACCACGCTGACCCTGGTCAGCGGCCTGGAGGAGCCCACCGAGGGCGAGGTCCGGGTGGACGGCGAGCCGGTCCGCGGGATCCACCCCAAGGTCGGTTTCGTCTTCCAGCAGGACGCCGTCTTCCCCTGGCGCACCGTCCTGTCCAACGTGATGGCCGGGCCGCGCTTCCGCGGCGTGCCCACCGCCGAGGCCAGGGAACGGGCCCGGGACTGGCTGGGCCGCGTCGGCCTCGCCGCCTTCGAGGACCGCTACCCGCACCAGCTGTCCGGCGGCATGCGCAAGCGCGTCGCGCTCGCCCAGACCTTCGTCAACGACCCGGACATCCTGCTGATGGACGAGCCGTTCTCGGCGCTGGACGTGCAGACCCGCGCCCTGATGTCCGACCAGCTGCTGGAGCTGTGGGCCGGGACCAGGTCCTCCGGGAACGCCGCGTCGGTCGTCTTCGTCACCCACGACCTGGACGAGGCCATCGCGCTCGCCGACCGGGTCGTCGTCATGACGGCCGGACCGGCCACCGTCAAGGAGATCTTCACCGTCGACCTGCCACGACCGCGCACCGTGGAGGCCGTCCGGCTGGAACCGAGGTTCGTCGAGCTGTACCGCGAGATCTGGGCCTCGCTCGGCGAAGAGGTGCGCATCACCCGGGAGAGAGGAGCGGGTCGTGCCGCTTGAGACCGCATCGGCCGTCGCCGACAAGCCCCCGGCGGCCGCCCCCGCCAGCCGCACCGAGGCCCGCGAACGGGCCGCCCGCAACCGGAGGCTGACCGTCTACGGGGCCCGGGTCGCGGTCCTGGTCGCCTTCCTCGGACTGTGGGAGGTCTGCGCCCGCACCGACGTCATCGACCCGTTCAACTTCTCGCAGCCGTCGAAGATCTGGGACCAGATCTGGCAGTGGATCACCCACGGCACCGCGCAGGGCTCGCTCGGCGAACAGATCGGCTACACCCTCTACGAGGCCCTCACCGGCTGGGTGATCGGCGTCATCTGCGGTGTGCTGCTCGGCATCGCGCTCGGCCGGGTCCGCTTCCTGGCCGACGTGTTCGGGCCCTACATCAAGGTGCTCAACGCGATCCCGCGGATCGTGCTCGCCCCGATCTTCCTGATCTGGTTCGGCCTCGGCCCGGCCTCCAAGGTCGCCTCCGCCGTCGTCCTGGTGTTCTTCCCGGTGTTCTTCAACGCCTTCCAGGGCGCCCGCGAGGTGGACCGCAACCTCGTCTCCAACGCCCGCATCCTCGGCGCCGACGGCCGAAAGGTCACCCTCCAGGTGGTCATCCCCGCCGCCACCACCTGGATCTTCACCAGCCTGCACGTCAGCTTCGGCTTCGCCCTGATCGGGGCCATCGTCGGCGAGTACATCGGCGCCACCAAGGGCCTCGGGCTGCTCGTCGCCGCCGCCCAGGGCACCTTCAACGCGGCCGGCGTGTACGCCGCCATGACCATCCTCGCCGTCGTGGCGCTGCTCACCGAGGGGCTGCTGACCTTCGCCGAGAAGAAGCTGTTCCGCTGGAAGCCCGTCGACGCGGGCGACGGCCGCTGAACCCCCTGCGTCGCTGAACCCTCTGCGTCGCTGAATCCCCTGCGCCGCTGAACCGTCCTGCGTCGCTGAACCCCACCCTCCGGCGTCGCGAACCCCCCACGCCGCTGAACCCCCCACGCCGCTGAACCCCCTTGTGCCGCTGATCCCCCCTCGCAGAGAGAGGCACCCCCCACCCATGCGCCCGAACCCGATCGGCAGATCCGCCGCGGCCGCCCTCGCCGCCGTCCTGCTCCTCCCGCTCTCCGCCTGCGCCAACGACGCCGCCACGACCACCCACGGCGCCGCCGCCCCGGCCGGCCGGCAGGTCGACGGACCCAAGGTCAAGATCATGGTCGGTGGCCTGGACAAGGTCATCTACCTGCCCGCGATGCTCACCCAGCGGCTCGGCTTCTTCGCCGACGCCGGTGTCAACGTCGAGCTGATGAGCGAGCCCGCCGGCGTCAACGCCACCACCGCGCTGCTCGCCGGCGACGTCCAGGGCGCCGTCGGCTTCTACGACCACACCATCGACCTCCAGGCCAAGGGCAAGATCGTCGAGTCCGTGGTGCAGTTCTCCCAGGCCCCCGGCGAGGTCGAACTCGTCTCCACCAAGCAGGCCGACGCCATCAAGTCCGGCGCCGACTTCAAGGGCAAGAAGCTCGGCGTCACCAGCATCGGTTCCTCCACCGACTTCCTCACCAAGTACCTCGCCGTCAAGAACGGCACCGCCGTCAGCGAGTTCAGCCCGATCGCGGTCGGCGCGGGCCAGACCTTCATCGCCGCGCTCCAACAGGGCAGCATCGACGGCGGGATGACCACCGACCCGACCGTCGCCAACGTCCTCGACAAGGGCCTCGGCAAGATCCTCTACGACATGCGCACCCCCGAGGGCTCCCGCGACGCCCTCGGCGGCCTCTACCCGTCGTCCTCGCTCTACATGAACACCGACTGGGTGGAGAAGAACAAGGACACCACCCAGAAGCTCGCCAACGCCTTCGTCAAGACCCTCAAGTGGATGTCCACGCACAGCCCCGAGGAGATCGCCGCGAAGATGCCCGCCGACTACGCGCAGGGCGGCGCCGAGCAGTACGCGGCCGCGATCAAGGCGACCCTGCCGATGTTCACCACCGACGGGGTGATGCCGGCCGACGGCCCCAAGACCGTCCTCGCCGTCCTCGCCGCCTTCCACCCGGACGTCAAGGGCAAGGAGGGCACCATCGACCTCTCCCGCACCTACACCACCGAGTTCGTCGGCAAGGCCGTCACCGGCTGAGCCGACACCCGACGTGACGGCCCCGCGCACCTCCGTGGACAGCAGGCGCGGGGCCGCCCGCGCGCTCCGGTCCCGCGCTCACCCCCACGGGCGCGGGGCCGCCCGCGCTCCCGACCTGCTGAAGACCCTGCCGGCGCGCTGCCGTCCCGCTACCGGCCCCGCACCGAGAGCACGTCCATCCGCGACGGCGTCCCCGCCGCCTTGCCGCAGCTCTCCGGACGCGCCGGCTCGCTCACCGCCTCGATCACGTCCACCTCCCAGGCCCGGCCGTCCTGGTGCAGCACCGAGACCAGCCAACGGCCCGCGCCGTCCGGCCGCTGGGACAGCGTCAGCGCGTCCACCCCGGTCTCCCCGGTCGCCAGCCGCACCGCGTGCTCGGCCGCCTGGCCCGGACGCTCCCAGCCCGAACAGCCCCGCGACCAGGCCGGCACCATGTGCCCGGCCGCCGTCGCCGCCAGCACCTCCTTGGCCGCCTCCGCCGTCAGCCGCCCGTACGCGTAGCCGTACGGCAGCACCAGCATCGTGGGGGAGAAGCGGTGGCCGCCCAGGTGCGTCACCTCCCACACCTCGCTGTGCCCGGCCGCCGCCAGCTCCGCCGCCAACGGGCGGCCCAGCAGCGCGCAACAGCGGTCCCGCCGCCCGTTGGTGCACACCAGCGCCAACGGGCCGCCGACGTGCTCCACCCCGAAACCGCCGTGGTCGCCGACGCCCAGCGCCGCGAAGTCCAGCTCCAGAAGCTCCGCCGGATCGACCACCTCCGCCCGGCGCACCCAGCTGCGACCCGGCACCGTGTGCGCCACGACCACCTCGTGCCGCGCCGTCGGCAGACAGTCCGCGTGCCGCCCCGGCCGCCGGATCAGCGCCACCCGCACCCCGGTGCCCGCCGCGGCCGCGTCCAGCGCCCGCCCCGTCGCCGGGTCCAGGTGACTCTCCCCGAGTGCCTTCGCGCCCCACGGCCCGTTCTGCTCCACCAGCAGCCAGGTGGTCGCCACCGCGGCGGTGGCGGTCAGCGGCTCCGACAGTTCACGCGACAACGTCGCACAGGTGCTCACCCGGGCAAGGCTACCCTCGGCACCCGCCGCGCCCCCGAACGACGGAGGAGGGGCGCCGGACGGCTCCGGCACCCCTCCTCCACCACGCCTGCGCCCTACGCCGGCCCGGCCACCACCGCGATCGGCGCCGTCACCGGCGTGCCCGAACCGTCACGGCGCGGGTCGCGCTCCGGCAGGTCCACCGGCGCGCCCTTGTCGGACGCCGCCCGGGCCGGGGCCACGCCCGCCCAGGCGAACGTCAGACCGTCCTCGCCGCGCAGGAACCGCTGGCAGCGCACGCCGCCCGTCGCCCGGCCCTTGCGCGGGTACTGCTCGAACGGCGTCACCTTCCACGACGTCTGCTCCTCGCCGGCCAGCGTCCCCGACGCCCCCGCCACCGAGACCACCACCGCGTCCGACGCCGGATCCACCGCCGTGAACGACAGCACCCGCGCCCCGTCGGACAGCTTGATCCCCGCCATGCCGCCCGCCGGACGGCCCTGCGGGCGCACCTGCCCCGCCGGATAGCGCAGCAGCTGCGCGTCCGAAGCGATGAAGACCAAGTCCTCCTCGCCGGTGCGCAGTTCGACCGCGCCCACCAGCTCGTCACCCTCCTTGAGGGCGATCACCTCGAACTCGTCCTTGTTCGCCGGCCACTCCGGCACCACCCGCTTCACCACGCCCTGCACCGTGCCCAGCGCCAGCCCCGGCGAGGACTCGTCCAACGTGGTCAGCGCCAGCGCCCGCTCCCCGGCCTCCAGCCGCAGGAACTCGCCCACCGCCGCCCCGCCGGCCAGCGTCGGCGACGGCGTCGGCGGCAGCGCCGGCAGATCGATCACCGGCAGCCGCAGCACCCGGCCCGCCGACGTCACCACACCCACGTCCGCCCGCGCCGTCGCCGGCACCGCCGACACGATCACATCGTGCTTCGACCGCTTCTCCGACAGCTCGAACGGCTCCCCGTCCGCCGTCCGCGCCAGCAGGCCCGTCGACGACAGCAGCACCCGGCACGGGTCGTCCGCCACCTCCAGCGGCACCGACAGCGCCGCCGACGGCGCCGCCCCCGCCTCCAGCAGCACCGTCCGCCGCTCCGTCCCGAACTGCTTCGCCACCGCGCCGAGTTCGGACGACACCACGCTGCGCAGCCGGGAGTCGGAGTCCAGGATCTCGGTCAGCTCCGCGATCTCCGCGTTCAGCTTCGCCTTCTCCTGCTCCAGCTCCACCCGGTCGAACCGGGTCAGCCGCCGCAGCGGAGTGTCCAGGATGTACGCCGTCTGCGTGTCCGACAGCGAGAAGCGCTCCATCAGGCGCTCCTTCGCCTGCCCCGCGTTGTCACTCGACCGGATGATCGCGATGACCTCGTCGATGTCGAGCAGCGCGACCAGCAGACCGTCGACCAGGTGCAGCCGCTCCTCCCGCTTGCGCCGGCGGAAGTCGCTGCGCCGCCGCACCACGGTGAACCGGTGGTCGACGTAGACCTCCAGCAGCTCCTTCAGCCCCAGCGTCAGCGGCTGGCCGTCCACCAGCGCCACGTTGTTGATGCCGAAGGTCTCCTCCATCGGCGTCAGCTTGTACAGCTGCTCCAGCAGCGCCTCCGGCACGAAGCCGTTCTTCACCTCGATCACCAGCCGCAGCCCGTGCTCGCGGTCGGTCAGGTCCTTGACGTCCGCGATGCCCTGCAGCTTCTTCGCGTTGACCAGGTCCTTGATCTTCGAAATGACCTTCTCCGGGCCGACGTTGTACGGCAGCTCGGTCACCACGATGCCCTTGCGGCGCGCCGTCACCGCCTCCACCGTCGTGGTCGCCCGGATCTTGAACGTGCCGCGGCCCGACTCGTACGCGTCCCGGATCCCCGACAGGCCCACGATCCGCCCGCCCGTCGGCAGGTCCGGACCGGGCACGAACCGCATCAGCGTGTCCAGGTCCGCGGTCGGGTGCTTGATCAGGTGCCGGGCCGCCGCCACCACCTCGGACAGGTTGTGCGGCGGCATGTTCGTCGCCATGCCGACCGCGATGCCCGTCGCGCCGTTCACCAGCAGGTTCGGGAACGCCGCCGGCAGCGCCAACGGCTCCTGCTCGCTGCCGTCGTAGTTCGGACCGAAGTCGACGGTGTCCTCGTGGATCGACTCCACCATCGCCATCGACGCCGCCGTCAGCCGAGACTCCGTGTAGCGCATCGCCGCCGGCGGGTCGTCGTTGCCCAGCGAACCGAAGTTCCCGTGCCCGTCGATCAGCGGCAGCCGCATCGAGAACGGCTGCGCCATCCGGACGACCGAGTCGTAGATCGACGCGTCGCCGTGCGGGTGCAGCCGGCCCATCACCTCGCCCACCACACGGGCGCACTTCACGTGCGCGCGGTCCGGCCGCAGGCCCATCTCGTTGGCCTGGTACAGGATCCGGCGGTGCACCGGCTTCAGACCGTCCCGCGCGTCCGGAAGCGCACGCGAGTAGATCACCGAGTAGGCGTACTCCAGGAAGGAGCCCTGCATCTCGTCCACGACGTCGACATCGAGGATCCGCTCCTCGAAGTCTCCGGGCGGCGGGGTCTGCGAACTGCGGCGGGCCATCGCGGCGGGGCTCCCTTACGTCTCGCTTGCTGTGTCTCGGTCAGTCTCTGACGTCCATCCACCGACCCCCGTCAACAGGGCTCGGCGCCCCCATTGTGGACCCTCGCGCCGACACTCCCGGCCAGCGCCCCTCTTCCGCCCCTGGCGAACGCCCCGTCTGCGCGGGACACGAACACGCCCCCCGCGCGTTGCACCACAATGGGGGACGCCACACGAACCCCGACATCGACGACGGGAAGGACCCGAGCGCATGGCCAACCCGGCCCCCGCATCCGCCTCCACCGGAGGACATGGCGCTGCCATCGCCATCACCGAGCACCGCCTGGCCAACGGCCTGCGCGTCGTCCTCTCCGAGGACCACCTCACCCCGGTCGCCGCGGTCTGCCTCTGGTACGACGTGGGCTCCCGGCACGAGGTCAAGGGCCGCACCGGCCTCGCCCACCTCTTCGAGCACCTCATGTTCCAGGGCTCCGCCAACGTCTCCAACAACGGGCACTTCGAGCTCGTCCAGGGCGCCGGCGGCTCGCTCAACGGCACCACCAGCTTCGAGCGCACCAACTACTTCGAGACCATGCCCGCCCACCAGCTGGAGCTCGCCCTCTGGCTGGAGGCCGACCGCATGGGCTCGCTGCTCGCCGCCCTCGACGAGACGTCCATGGAGAACCAGCGCGACGTCGTCAAGAACGAGCGCCGCCAGCGCTACGACAACGTCCCCTACGGCACCGCCTTCGAGAAGCTCACCGCGCTCTCGTTCCCCGACGGCCACCCGTACCACCACACCCCGATCGGCTCCATGGCCGACCTCGACGCCGCCACCCTCGACGACGCCCGCGCGTTCTTCCGCACCTACTACGCGCCCAACAACGCCGTCCTCACCGTCGTCGGCGACATCGACCCCGAGCAGACCATCGCCTGGGTCGAGAAGTACTTCGGCAGCATCCCCTCCCACGACGGCAAGCAGCCGCCGCGCTCCGGCGAACTCCCCGACACCATCGGCAGCGAACTGCGCGAGCACGTCCACGAGGACGTCCCCTCCCGCGCCCTGATGGCCGCCTACCGCCTCCCGCACGACGGCACCCGCGACGCCGACGCCGCCGACCTCGCCCTCACCATCCTCGGCAGCGGCGAGTCCAGCCGCCTCTACAACCGGCTCGTCCGCCGCGACCGCACCGCCGTCGCCGCCGGCTTCGGCCTGCTCCGCCTCGCCGGCGCCCCCAGCCTCGGCTGGCTCGACGTCAAGACCTCCGGCGACGCCACCATCGAGCAGATCGACGCCGCCGTCGACGAGGAACTCGCCCGCTTCGCCACCGAAGGCCCCACCCCCGAGGAACTCGAACGGGCCCAGGCCCAGATCGAGCGCGAATGGCTCGACCGGCTCACCACCGTCGCCGGCCGCGCCGACGAACTCTGCCGCTACGCCGTCCTGTTCGGTGACCCCAAGCTCCTGAACGACGCCCTCCCCAAGGTCCTCGACATCACCGCCGAGGAGGTCCAGGCCGTCGCCAAGGCCCGGCTCCACCCCGACAACCGGGCCGTCCTCGTCTACGAGCCCACCACGGCCGACGACACCGACGCCCCCGCCGCCACCGATGAGGAGGGTGCCGCCGCATGAGCACCGACTACGTCCCCGCCATGACGTTCCACCCCCAGCCCGAGCCCGGCACCCCCGGCCCCTGGGCCTTCCCCGCCCCCGAGCGCGCCGCCCTCGGCAACGGCATCACCGTCCTGCACTGCCACCGGCCCGGCCAGCAGCTCGTCGCCGTCGAGGTCCTCCTCGACGCCCCGCTCGCCGCCGAACCCGACGGCCTCGACGGCATCGCCGCCATCCTCGCCCGCGCCCTCAGCGAAGGCACCGACACCCTCACCGCCGAGGAGTACGCCGCCGAACTCGAACGCGCCGGCGCCACCCTCGACGCCCACGCCGACCACCCCTGCATCCGCGTCTCCCTGGAGGTCCCCGCCTCCCGCCTGCAGCGCGGCCTCTCCCTGCTCGCCGACGCCCTGCGCGCCCCCGCCCTCCCCGAGGACGAGATCGAGCGCCTCGTCGCCAACCGCCTCGACGAGATCGTCCACGAGCAGGCCAACCCCGCGCGGCGCGCCGCCAAGGCCCTCTACGCCGAGCTCTTCGACGGCGCCGACCGCCTCTCCCGGCCCCGCAGCGGCACCGCCGACACGGTCAAGGCCATCGACCGGGCCGCCGTCAAGGCCTTCTACGACGCCCACGTGCGCCCCGCCACCGCCACCGTCGTCGTGGTCGGCGACCTCACCGGCACCGACCTGCCCGCCCTCCTGGAGAGCACCCTCGGCACCTGGACCGGCAACACCGCCGAACCATCCGCCCACGCCCCCGTCACCGCCGACGACCGCGGCCGCGTCGTCATCGTCGACCGCCCCGGCTCCGTCCAGACCCAACTCCTCATCGGCCGCATCGGCCCCGACCGCCACGACCCCCTCTGGGCCGCCCAGATCCTCGGCACCTACTGCCTCGGCGGCACCCTCACCTCCCGCCTCGACCGCGTCCTGCGCGAGGAGAAGGGCTACACCTACGGCGTCCGCTCCTTCGCCCAGCCGCTGCGCTCCGCCGCCGACGGCAGCGGCCGCTCGTTGCTCGCCATCAGCGGCTCGGTGGACACCGCCTCCACCGCCCCGGCGCTCGCCGACACCTGGACCATCCTGCGCACCCTCGCCGCCGAGGGCCTCACCGACGCCGAGCGCGACGAGGCCGTGCAGTTCCTGGTCGGCGTCGCCCCGCTGAAGTACGAGACCGCGGGCTCGGTCGCCGGCACCCTGGCCGACCAGGTCGAGCAGTACCTCGCGGACGACTACCAGGCCGAGGTCTACCGGCAGCTCGCCGAACTGCCCACCGCCGCCGCCACCGAGGCCGTCGTCGCCGCCTTCCCGCCGGACCGCCTGGTCACCGTGCTGGTCGGCGACGCCTCCGTCATCGCCGACGACGTGCGGGCCCTCGGCATCGGCGAGGTCACCGTCGTCAGCTGACCCGGCGTTTCCCGTGCGGCCCGGTGGAGCACCCGCTCCGCCGGGCCGTCGCGTTGTTAAATCCGTTGCGGGCCAGCGGCGTTCCGTGGATAGATGTCCCCGGCACACACGGACGAACGACGACGAACGACGACGACGAACGAAGGGAGGCGGTCACCATGCGGGTCGAGCGAGCCATACGCCGACGCTCCCCAAGGCCGTCCTCCCCCTGTGCCCAGGGCGCCTGAGCCCCACCCCCGAACTTCCCCGAGCCGCACCGGGCTTCTTCGCGCGGCACCCCCTTCCCCGAACCACCCGACCGCTGGAGGTCGTTCAACCATGACGTACACCGAGGTGCCCGGAATCCGGGTCCCGATCCGGATGTGGACCGACCCGGCCACCGTCGAGGGCCAGGCCCTGCAGCAGCTGCGCAACATCAGCTCCCTGCCCTGGCTGCACGGCCTCGCCGTGATGCCCGACGTCCACCTGGGCAAGGGCGCGACCGTCGGCTCCGTCATCGCCATGAAGGGCGCCGTCTGCCCGGCGGCGGTCGGCGTCGACATCGGCTGCGGCATGAGCGCGGTGAAGACCTCCCTCACCGCCGAGGACCTCCCCGAGGACCTGTCCCGCCTCCGCTCCAAGATCGAGCAGGCCATCCCGGTCGGCCGCGGCCTCCACACCGACCCCGTCGACCCGACCAAGCTGCACGGCCTCCGGACGGCGGGTTGGGACGACTTCTGGCACCGGTTCGACGGCGTGGCCGGGGAGGTCAAGTGGCGCCGCGAGCGGGCGATGCAGCAGATGGGGACGCTCGGGGGAGGGAATCACCACATTGAACTATGTGTCGATGATAAGAAAAGTGTTTGGCTGACGCTGCATTCCGGTTCTCGTGGAATCGGCAAGGAACTGGCCGAGTACCACATGGGTGTGGCCCGGTCGCTGCCGCACAACCAGGGGCTGATCGACCGTGACCTCGCGGTGTTCATCTCGGAGACCCCGCAGATGGCGGCCTACCGGCAGGACCTGTTCTGGGCGCAGGAATACGCGCTGCACAACCGCTCGATCATGATGGCTCTCTTCAAGGACGTCGTACGCCGCGAGCTCCCGAAGGCGAAGGTGACCTTCGAGGACGAGATCAGCTGCCACCACAACTACGTGGCGGAGGAGCGGTACGACGGCCAGGACCTGCTGGTGACCCGCAAGGGCGCGATTCGCGCCCGGACCGGCGACTACGGCATCATCCCGGGGTCCATGGCCACCGGTTCGTACATCGTGCGCGGGCTGGGCAACGAGGCGTCGTTCAACTCGGCCTCGCACGGTGCCGGCCGCAAGATGAGCCGCAGCGCGGCGAAGAAGCGGTTCTCCACGCAGGACTTGGTGGAGCAGACCAAGGGCGTGGAGTGCCGCAAGGACAGCGGCGTCGTGGACGAGATCCCGGGCGCGTACAAGTCGATCGAGAAGGTCATGGCACAGCAGACCGATCTCGTCGAGCCGATCGCCCACCTCATGCAGGTCGTCTGCGTCAAGGGGTGATCGAATGAGGCGGCCCCCGACGAAGCCGGGGGCCGCCTTCACCGCTGCGGAAAGACTCTCGGACGTTTGGGGCCGACAAGTCGCCAGTGACGGACCTTGCAGCTCTTGAGCGTTCGCCCCAAGTGCGCGGAGGCCGTCTCCATGCTTGGTGCGGTGAGGATCACCTCGTCCTCCTCCGGGGTCCAGCTGCGCCGAGGGGGTGCGAATCCCATGGTCGATGGACGAACCCACACGCTGACTCGATCGGCACCGGCCTGCTTGCGGAGCAGCGCCAGGCAGCCCGGGTAGTAGAGGTCGGTGGCCAGGGCCACGGCGGCCTCGTTGAGGAAGAGGATGTTGTAGATGTTGTCGCGTTTGTTGCGGTTGAGCTTGCGCCGGGCTCCGCAGAGGCGTTCTGCATAGAGGGCAGTGAAGGCGGCCGTCGCGTCGCTCTTGGTGGCCAGGCCGACGAAGGGCAGTTCCTTGGACGTGAGGCCCACCGAGCCGTCGGCGTCGATGAGGCCGCGCAGGTAGTCGCGCTCGGAGAACGGCACCGTCGGCGGTGCGATGAGCTCGGACTTCCGCCCCACCGGCAGGCCGAGGTCCCGCAGTTCCTCGCGGAATTCGCGGGCGCAGACGGTCCACATCGCCGAGGTGTGCTCCGCTTTGAAGTTCGTGCTGCGCGTCCGGTACCGGATGCTGCTGTTGTACGGGCAGAGCCGCTGGAACTCCTCCAGGATGGGCGCGTCGCGCGCGGAGAGTTCCACGGAGAGCCGGCCGCGGTTGCGGGACTGCTCGGTGAGGTGTCCGTCCGCCTGGAGGAAGGCGAACATGTAGGCGTGCTCGGGTCGTTCGAGGTCGAAGAATGTCATGCGGCGAGCATCTGTGCGATCGATCGCCGAAGGAGCGCGACCGCTCGCCAGTTCGCTCAATGGTGTGGATGCGATCGATTCCGCGAACAGAAGCGCCCGGCAGTGTTAGGACTGCCGGGCGCTTCTGTCGGTCGAGTTGGCTCAGGCCGCGGCCGGGAGCTCGTCGAGGCCTTCCTGGACGAGCTTGGCGAGGCGGTCCAGGGCGTCGTCGGCGTTGTCGGCGTCGGAGGCGAGGATGACCTCGTCGCCGCCCTGGGCGCCGAGGCCGAGCAGGCCGAGCATGGAGGCGGCGTTGACGGGGTTGCCGCCTGGCTTGGCGATGGTGATCGGCACGCCGGTGGCCGTGACGGCCCGGACGAAGACGGAGGCGGGACGGGCGTGCAGGCCCTCGGCCCAACCGATGGTGACGCGGCGCTCAGCCATGAGACGTGCCTTTCCGGTGAAGCTGGTTACGGCCGTGCTCGGGGAAAGCGGCCATGTTGTCTAGACCAGTGTTGCACGCAGGCGGCCCCTGCGAGCCGCCGCGTTCGGGACTTGTGATTGTTTCTTTTCGGGGCATAAGGCCCGGCCGGCGGCCCTGCCCACCCTGCTGCCAGTGTGCGCCCGGCGCCATTCGGCTCGCTGCCGGATAACCTGACGAATGTGGACGACTCCGCAGTGGCGCAGCCCGAGCAGGACCCCGGTGACCGGGGGGAATCCGGACCGGATTACCCCCAGCACTGGGAGGCCGACATCCTGCTGCGGGACGGCGGTACGGCCCGTATCCGGCCGATCACGCCGGAGGACGCGGAGCGTCTGGTGGAGTTCTACGCACAGGTGTCGGACCAGTCCAAGTACTTCCGTTTCTTCGCCCCCTATCCCCGGTTGTCGGAGAAGGACGTCCGCCGTTTCACCCACCACGACTTCGTGGACCGGGTGGCGCTGGCGGTGGTGGTCCGGGACCGTTTCATCGCGACCGTCCGCTACGACCGGATCGACGCGCAGGGCCGTCCGTCCGAGGCCGGGACGGACGCCGAGGTGGCGTTCCTGGTGCAGGACGCCCATCAGGGCCGCGGGGTGGCGTCGGCGCTGCTGGAGCACATCGCGGCGGTGGCGCAGGAGCGCGGGATCCGCCGGTTCCAGGCGGAGGTGCTGCCGGAGAACCGGAAGATGGTGAAGGTCTTCACCGATGCCGGCTACACGCAGCGCCGCAGTTTCACCGACGGTGTGGTGCACCTGGAGTTCGATCTTGAGCAGACGGACCGTTCGCTGGCGGTGATGCGGGCGCGCGAGCACCGGGCGGAGGCGAAGTCGGTGCAGCGGCTGCTGACCCCGCGGTCGGTGGCGGTGATCGGGGTGTCGCGCAATCCGCAGACGGTGGGCCGGGCGATCCTGCGGGACCTGTTGGGCAGTGCCGACGACACGCGCCCGGTGTACGCGGTGAACCGCAACGCCCCGCCGGGCACCGGGCTGGACGGCGTCCCGGTGCACCGTTCGGTTCTGGACATTCCCGGGCCGGTGGATCTCGCGGTGATCGCCGTCCCGGAGGGGGCCGTCCCGGCGGCTGTCGCCGAGTGCGGCGCGCACGGGGTGCAGGGCCTGGTGGTGGTGACCGCCGGGTACGCGGAGACCGGTCCGGAGGGCCGGGACCGCCAGCGCGCGCTGGTGCGCCAGGCGCGGGCGGCGGGGATGCGGGTGATCGGCCCGAACGCCTTCGGCCTGATCAACACCGATCCGGACCGCCCGTTGAACGCCTCGCTGGCCCCGCAGCTGCCGGGCCGGGGCGGGTTCGGGATCTTCTGCCAGTCCGGCGCGATCGGGGTGGCCCTGCTGGAGTCGGCGCACCGCCGGGGCCTGGGGGTGTCCTCCTTCGCCTCGGTGGGCAACCGGTCGGACGTCTCCGGGAACGACTTCCTGCAGTACTGGGCGGAGGACGAGGCCACCGAGGTGGTGCTGCTCTACCTGGAGTCCTTCGGCAACCCGCGCAAGTTCACCCGGATCGCGCGCCGGCTGGCCGCGGTGAAGCCGGTCGTGGTGGTGAAGGGCGCCCGGCACACCGGCAGCCTGCCGCCGGGCCACGCGGTGCCGGCGACCGCGACGGGGCTGCGTGACGCGACGGTGGACGCGCTGTTCGAGCAGGCGGGCGTGATCAGGGTGGAGACGATCACCGAGCTGTACGACACCGGGGAGCTGCTGGCCCTGCAGCCGCTGCCGCCGGGGGACCGGGTCGCGGTGGTCGGCAACTCGGACTCGCTGGGTCTGCTGACCTACGACGCCTGCCTGAGCGCGGGCCTGCGGCCGCGCACGCCGGTGGACCTGACCACGGCCGCGACGGGCGAGAACTTCCGGATCGCGCTGGACGTGGCGCTGGCCGATCCGGCGGTGGACGCGGTGATCGCGGTGGCGATCCCGCCGATCGGCACGTCCGCGCACGCCTTCATGGGCGGCCGGCTGACCGGTCCGGACGATCCGGAGATGGGTTCGGACGATCCGGAGATCGCCGACGCACTGCTCGAAGCCAGCCGAAGGGCAAGGGAGTTGGGCAAGCCGCTGGTGCTCGCCCATCTGGCGTTGACCGATCTGCCGGTCCGGCTGCGCCCGGGGGGCGTGCCGGCGTTCGCGGCGCCGGAGCGGGCGGTGCGGGCGCTGGCGCACGCGGTGCACTACGCGCAGTGGCGGCGCCGGACGGCCGAGGCGGAGGAGACGGCCCGGGTGCCCGAGCTGGACCGGATCGACGAGCCGGGCGCCCGCGCGCTGGTCGAGGCGGCGTTGAGCACCCGGACGGCGATCGCCGCGCGGACGCAGCCGGGCGGCGCCCGGATCACCCTGCCGGACGCCGGGGCCCGCGAGCTGCTGGCCCGCTATGGCATCGACGTCTTCCCGGCGCTGCCGGCGCCGGACGAGGAGGCGGCCGTGCGGGCCGCGGCGACACTCGGCTATCCGGTGGCGTTGAAGGCCACCGCCCCGCATCTGCGCCACCGCCCGGACCTGGGCAGCGTGCGGCTGGACCTGACCGGCGAGCCCGGGCTGCGCCGGGCGCACCGCGAGCTGGACGCGCTGCTGGGCGGTGCGGCGCAGGCGGAGCTGGTGGTGCAGCGGCTGGCGCCGCGCGGGGTGGACACCGTGATCGGCGCCACGGTGGATCCGGCGGTCGGCGCGATCCTGTCGTTCGGCCTGGCGGGGGCGCCCGCCGAGCTGCTGGGCGATGTGGCGCACCGCTTGGTCCCGGCGACCGACCAGGAGGTGGCCGGGCTGGTCCGGGAGGTGCGGGCGGCGCCCCTGCTGTTCGGTTGGCGGGGTGCGGAGGCGGTGGACACCGGCGCGTTGGAGGAGTTGCTGCTGCGGGTGTCGCAGTTGGTGGACGACGTTCCGGAGATCGCCTCGGTGGATCTCGAACCGGTGGTCGTGGCCCCGTACGGGCTGGCGATCCTGGGGGCGCGGGTGCGGATCGCGCCGCTGCCCGTCCGTAGCGATCTGGGCCCGCGCGCGATGAGCACCCTGTAACCTTCCTTGGTTGCGCCTGCCTGTGGGCGCTGTTGTCCGAAGCTCGGCGCCGTGCCGCCCGCTTCGTCGGCGGACCATGCCAGGATGGAGTTATGGCGAAGACCGGTACCACCAGCACTCAGGACCTGCGCTCGGCGATCGAGCGCAGCGGTTACTACCCGGCCCTGGTGTCCGAGGCGGTCGAGGCCGCGGTGGGCCCGGAGCCGATCAGCTCCTACCTGGTGCACCAGGAGACGACCTTCGACGCCAACGAGGTGCGTCGGCACGTGACGGTGCTGGTGCTGACCCCGACGCGGTTCGTGGTGAGCCACACCGACGAGCAGTCGGGGGACGCGGGCAGTCCGGCGGTGCCGTTCGCGACGACGTCGACGGAGAGTGTCCGGCTGGACCGGATCGGTTCGGTCGTGCTGAGCCGGATGGTCGCGAACCCGGAGACGTACACGCCGGGGACGCTGCCGCGCGAGGTGGTGCTGACGATCGGCTGGGGTGCGGTGCAGCGGCTGGACCTGGAGCCCGCGGGCTGTTCGGACCCGAACTGCGAGGCTGACCACGGCTACACGGGTTCGGCGACGGCTGACGATCTCTCACTGCGGGTGAGCGAGGCCGGTGACGGCCCGGAGACGGTGGCCCAGGCACTGGTGTTCGCCCGCGCGCTCTCCGACGCGACGATCAGCAACGGCCCGCGGGTCTGAGCGCCGCCGCCTTCGACTGCTACGAATCCGGTTTCATGTCCTTCGCACCTTCCGGCGGCTTCGACGCCTTCGAGATCCTCGACCCGGCCGCGGCTCCCGCGCCCCCGTACGGCAGCGGTTCGCTCTGCGACCTGTTGCCCTCGGTGGCGGCGGGCCTGGGCGTTCCGGGTTTCACCGCGACCCTGCCGATCGCTCCGGCGGACCGGGTGGTGGTGTTCCTGGTGGACGGCCTGGGCTGGGAGCTGCTGCTGCGGCACCCGGAGTACGCGCCGTTCCTGTCCTCGCTGGCCGGGAGTTCGATGGGTGGTTCGGGCCGCCCGCTGACCGCCGGTTTCCCGTCGACCACGGCGACCTCGCTGGCCTCGGTCGGCACCGGCACCCCGCCGGGGCTGCACGGTCTGGCCGGGTACACGGTCGCGGTGCCGGGCGCCGGTTATCTGATGAACCAGCTGCGTTGGCAGCCGCACACCGACCCGCACGTCTGGCAGCCGTACCCGACGGTCTTCGAGCGGACGGACGCCGCCGGGGTGGCGACCGCGCAGGTGTCCTCCCCGCTGTTCTCGCAGACGCCGCTGACCAGGGTGGCGCTGTCCGGCGGCACCTTCCTGGGCCGGACCACGGGCGAGGAGCGGATGGACCTGGCGGCCTCCTGGCTGGCCGAGCACGACCGGGCGCTGGTCTACACGTACGTCAGCGAGCTGGACGGTGCGGGCCACCGCTTCGGGGTGGACTCGGACGAGTGGCGGATGACCCTGGACGCGGTGGACCGGCTGGCCCGCCGGCTGGCCGAGCGGCTGCCGCCGCGGTCGGCGATGTACGTGACCGCCGACCACGGCATGATCGACATCGCGCCGGAGGACCGGATCGACTTCGACGAGGACTGGGAGCTGGGCGCCGGCGTGGCCCTGCTGGGCGGCGAGGGCCGGGCCCGGCACGTGTACGCGGTGCCCGGTGCGGCGGCCGACGTGTTCGCGGTCTGGAGCGAGGTGCTGGGCGACCGGATGTGGGTGGCCACCCGGGACCAGGCGATCGCGGCGGGCTGGTTCGGTCCGGTCGTGGACGAGCGGGTGTACGGGCGGATCGGCGACGTGGTGGCCGCGGCGCGGGACGACATCGCGATCACCGCCTCCCGCAACGAGCCGGGCGAGTCCGCGATGATCGGTCTGCACGGTTCGATGACCCCGGTCGAGCAGTTCGTGCCGCTGCTCGAAGTTCGCGGCTGAGCCAGGTCCTTGACTCTTCTGTGCCCGAACTCCCCTGATGTGAAAGGCCTTTGCTCCACCCATGGCTGAACTGGTGTTCTTCTCGGGCACGATGGACTGCGGCAAGTCGACGCTGGCGCTGCAGATGGACCACAACCACTCCGCCCGCGGCCGGCAGGGCCTCATCCTGACCCGCCACGACCGGGCCGGTGCGGCGACCATCTCCAGCCGGCTGGGCCTGCGGGCGGACGCGGTCGAGGTGACGGACGACTTCGACTTCCACGCGTACGTGGTGCACCGGCTCTCGGCGGGCGGCCGGGTGGACTACCTGATCTGCGACGAGGCGCAGTTCTTCGCCGCCGAGCAGGTCGACCAGTTGGCCCGGGTGGTGGACGAACTCGACATCGACGCCTACACGTTCGGGATCACCACGGACTTCCGCACCCGGCTGTTCCCCGGCTCCCAGCGGCTGATCGAGCTGGCCGACCGGGTGGAGGTGCTCCAGGTCGAGGCGCTGTGCTGGTGCGGTGCGCGGGCGACGCACAACGCCCGGACGGTGGGCGGGGTGATGGTGGTCGAGGGCGCCCAGGTGGTGGTCGGCGACATCTCGGTGAACGAGGACGAGGTCGGGTACGAGGTGCTCTGCCGCCGGCACCACCGCCGCCGGCTGACCGCCGCGACGGCCCGGGCCTCGGTGCTCTCCCCGGACGTGCTGCCCTTCGAGCAGCAGGTCTGAGTCCTGTCCTGGGCGCGCTAGCGGAGTTCCAGCACCGAGAAGTGCCCGCCCTGCGGGTCGGACAGCCGGGCGGCGCGGCCGCGGGCGGTGTCGTGCGGTGGGACCAGGACGCGGCCGCCGAGTCCGACGGCGTGCCGGGCGGTGGCGTCGGCGTCGCGGACGGCGAAGTGGACCCGCCAGCGGGGCGGATGGCCGCGCAGTTCGGCGCGGTGCCGGATGCCGGCGACCGGTTGCCCGTGCACGAGTAGCGCGGACTCGTCGTCGGCGTGCCGGACGGGGCGGTCGAGTACGGCGGTGTAGAAGGCGACGGCGCCGTCGGTGTCGGGGGTGAGCAGTTCGGTCCAGGCCGGTCCGCCGGGTTCGGGCCCGGCCTCCCGGCCGGTGTGCTCCTCGCCCTGCCAGAGGCCGAAGACGGCGCCGGAGACGTCGGCGGCGATGGCCATCCGCCCGGCGCGTTCGGCCTGGAGCGGCCCGACGGCCACGGTTCCGCCGCAGGAGCGCACCAGTTGGGCGGTGTGGTCGGCGTCGTCGACGGCGAAGTAGGTGGTCCACTGCACCGGGAAGCCGGTGGCGGTGGAGACGCCGAGGCCGGCGACCGGTGCCCCGTCGAGTTCGGCGCGGACGTAGGCGCCGAGCTGGCCGGGGCCCGGGGTGTAGGTCCAGCCGAGCAGGTCGGCGTAGAACGCGCGGGCGCCGGCCAGGTCGTCGGTCAGCAGGCTGACCCAGCAGGGGGTGCCCTGGGCCAGTCGGAGTTCCACCGCGGGCAATGCGGGCCTCCTCATGGGTGGTTGGCGCAATGGGTGGTTGGCGCACGGAAATCCTCGCGCGCGAGGGTGATGCTTCCACTCTGGCGCGCGTCGAACCCTCGGGCCGCGCGGAAATTCCGGCAAAGAGCGCACAAAGAGCGGCGGGGTGGCGGCGCTGCGCGACAATGGCCGCCATGACCACCTACAACGACGGTTCCCCGCTGATCTCCGCGGCCGGGCTGGCGCAGGCGCTCGCCTCCGCGCGCCCGCCGGTGCTGTTGGACGTGCGCTACCGGCTGGTCGGTGCCGCGCAGTCCGGCCCGACTGCCGTCGAGGAGTACCGGGCCGGGCACCTGCCCGGCGCCCGCTTCGTCGATCTGGACCGGGACCTCGCGGCCCCGCCGGGCGCCCCCGGCCGGGGCGGCCGCCACCCGCTGCCGGACCCGGAGGAGTTCGGCGCGGCGATGCGCCGCCTGGGGGTGGACTCCGACCGCCCGGTGGTGGTGTACGACGGCGCGGCCTCGCTGGCGGCGGCCCGCGCCTGGTGGCTGCTGCGCTGGGCCGGGCACCGGGACGTCCGGGTGCTGGACGGCGGTTACGCGGCCTGGTCGGCGGCCGGACTGCCGGTGACGGCGGAGGTTCCGGCGCCGGCGGAGGGTGATTTCAAGCCGGTCCCGGGGCAGTTGCCCGTGGTGGACGCGGACGGCGCGGCGGCCTGGGCGCGCGGTGCGCTGCTGCTGGACGCCCGGGCGGGGGACCGCTACCGGGGCGAGAGCGAGCCGGTGGACCCGCGCGCCGGGCACATCCCGGGCGCGGTGTCGGCGCCGACGGCCGAGAACGTGGCGGCCGACGGGCGGTTCAGGTCGGCCGCGGAGCTGACGGCGCGGTTCCGCGCGCTGGGCGCGGGTGAGCGGGAGACGGCGGTGTACTGCGGCTCGGGGGTGACGGCGGCGCACCAGATCCTGGCGCTGGAGGTGGCGGGCCTGTCGGCGACGCTGTACCCGGGGTCGTGGAGCGAGTGGTCGAGCGACGAGGCCCGCCCGGTGGCGGTGACCGACCAGCCGGGCTGAGTCCGGGCGTGCGTCAGGGGCGGGAGGCCCGGCCTCCCGCCCCTGACGTCAGGGCTGCTACTCCTGCTTCTTGCGCCGGCTGCCGAAGACGATCTCGTCCCAGCTGGGCACGGTGGCCCGGCGGCCGGGCCGGACGCCGTCCGCCTCGGCCTGGCGGTCGGTGGTGCCGACCAGGCGCTCGCGGTGCGGGGCGACGGCCCGCGGCATCAGGATGTCGGCGTAGGCCGAGCCCGCGCCGACCGCCGGTGCGGCGGCCGCGGCCGCCTCCTCGCTCTCCTCGGCGACCTCTGCGGGTACCGGTTCGATCGGGGCGGGGCCGACGGCGAGGTCGCCGCGGAAGGCGGGGACCACGTCGAGCAGGCTGGTCAGGGAGTCCCTGGACTCGGCGGTGGCCTCGCGGGACTCGCGGACTTCGCGGGCGGACATGATGCGGTCGGCGGAGGGCCGGTCGATCATCGGGCGGGGCGGCCGGTCCTGGGGGAGCCGGGCGATCCGCGGGATGAACGGGAAGACCGACTCCTCCTCGCGCTCGACGTTCTCGCCGATCAGCGCGCGGGCCTCGTCGTCGTTGGGCTGGACCAGGCGCCGGGGCGGGTCGTACGTCCAGGAGGCGCTGCGGCCCTCGTCGTCGGCACGGTAGGCGAGGATGACCTCCCAGGTGCCGTCGTCGCGCCGCCAGGAGTCCCAGCGTTCGGTGTCCTTCTCGGCGCCGCGCAGCGCGAGCCGCTCGGCGACGGCCTCGCCGAGCTGGGGCCCGGTGGATTCGCCGTTGCGGCGGATGGCGGTCTTGCGGGCGCGTTCGGCCATGAAGGCGCGCTCGGCGAGGACCGGACCCTCGAAGCGGCGGACCCGGTCGACGGAGATGCCGGCGGCCTGGGCGACCTCCTCGGCGGAGGCACCGGCTCGTATCCGGGCCTGGATGTCCCGGGGCCGCAGATGGCTCTCGACCTCGATCTCGATCTGGCCGAGGCGCGGACGATCCCCGCGGATGGCGGCGCGCAGCCGCTCGTCGATGGGAAGGGTGTACTCCGTGCTGTCGGCAGCCTTGAGCACCAGCCGTGTGCCGTCGTTGCTGACGGCCACAACCCGCAGTTCGGGCACGGTTACCTCCCGGGTGGTGCCTGCCGACGTCACCTGCGTCGCTGCTCCCGTACTGAGTGTGGCCTGCCCACTCGCGACTGGCCACAACCTTGCTGAGTTCCCCGGCGTGTCGGGCATACGCCCGGTCACGCCGCTGTGGCACGGTTGCCTTTTTGCCACGCCATCCGTCGACGTCGCGCCTGGGTGCCCCGGCCGTCCTCGCACGCGGAGTGTTCGCGACGGTCCGGGACGGGCGTCGCCGTGCGTGCCTGTTCCGTGGCTCTTCGTCAAGCTGCCGGTGTGGGCGCAGTCGACAAGTCGACCCAAGGCTCAGGCTTTACGAACAGTACTCCATTCGTGGCATCCGAAGGGGCGGCTCGCCGCTCAAGTCTCCCGCGATTCACGGGAATCTCAAGAGCGCATGCCCCCAACGGCGGACCACCGGCGGGTGAACGGTGATCATCTTCACATATATCGGGGCCGGAGAACCGCATTTTCGTCCCTTGTGTCCTTCTTTGGGCAAGATGGAGTGACTTGTTCGAGGAACAGTCGTACGGACCGAGGGATGTTGATGCCGGAGCGGAGCCCCGCCGAGGAGGGCGGCAAGAAGGAGCGCAAGCGGATCGATCTGAGTGTGGCTCAGGTCGCGGCGAGTGCGCTGGCCACGGTGGTGGGGGCGCTGTTCGCCTCCGAACTCGGCGTGTACGGAACGATCCTGGGTGCGGCGGTGGTCAGTGTCGGGGCCACCACCGGCGGTGCGGTGTTCCAGCACATCTTCCGGCGCACCGGCGAGCAGCTGCGTGAGGCGGTGGTGGACCGGGGGCCCGGCCACGCCGTGAACGGGCTGCGCCAGGTGCCGGAGCGCCCGGTGGAGCCGGCGCCGTCGGCGATCTCCTCGGAGTGGAACGAGCCGCAGGTGGTCCGGGCGCGTCGGCGGTGGACCTGGAAGACCTACGCGGCCGTGTCGGGGCTGGTGTTCGTGGTGGCGATGACGCCGATCCTGGCGTTCGAACTGGCCACCGGGCAGCCGGTGTCGGCGACGGTGAAGGGCGAGTCGGGCAACGGCACCTCCTTCGGCGGCGTGGTGAGCCCGAAGTCCCCCTCCCCGCGGGAGGCGCCGCCGGCGGAGCGGCCCTCCACCGGCGGCGGGCACGGCTCGGAGCCCTCGCCGTCCGGCGGTGCCTCGGCCCCGCCGACGACGCGGCCGAGCCGGGAGCCGAGTACGGGCCCGAGCACGAGCCCGAGCGGTGGGGCCGGTGGGCACGGCGGCGGTACGGCCTCGCCCTCGGCGGGCCCGAGCGCGACGCCGTCGGCCGGTTCGTCGCCGACCGCGGACGGCGGGAAGCCCTCCGGCACCTCCGGCGGGGCGAGCCCGCAGCCGCCGGTGCCGAGCAACGCCCCCGCCTCCGTGGCCCCGCCGCAGCCCGCGGCGCCGACCCAGGGCGCCACCCCGTGATCAGGCGCTGAGGACCCGGCGCAGGTAGTCGTTGCCGAACACGCGCTGCGGGTCGACCTCGTCGCGCAGGGCGGTGAAGTCGCCGAAGTGCGGGTAGGCGCCGGACAGGTACTCGGCGTCCCGGGTGTGCAGCTTGCCCCAGTGCGGGCGGCCCTGGTGGGCGCACATCAGCTGTTCGACGCCGGTGAAGTAGCCCTGGTCGGCGGTGCCCCGGTAGAGGTGGACGGCGATGTAGGCGCTGTCCCGTCCGGAGGCGGTGGAGAGCCAGAGGTCGTCGGCGGGGGCGAAGCGCACCTCCACCGGGAAGCCGACCTTCCAGTCGGAGCGCTCGACCAGGGCCTTCAGTTCGCGCAGCACCCCGGCGACGGCCGCGCGCGGCACCGCGTACTCCATCTCCACGAAGCGCACCTTGCGCGGGCTGGTGAACACCCGGTGCGCGGTGTCGGTGTAGCTGCGGTCGGACCAGGCGCGGCTGGCCAGCGAGGCGATGGCGGGGATGCTGGCGGGGAAGCGCCGGCCGACCCGGCAGGCGCCCTCCCAGACGGTGTTGGAGAGGAAGTCGTCCTCCAGCCACTCCTTGAACCGGGGCAGCGGGGCGGCCGGGCCCTGGCTGCGGTTGTTGCGCTTGGTGGCGCAGCGGTCGGTGTGCGGGAACCAGTAGAACTCGAAGTGCTCGTTGACCGCGGTGAGGTCGTCCAGCCGTTCCAGCACCTCGTCGAAGGCCATCGGCTGCTCGTGCGCGGTGAGCAGGAAGGCCGGCTCGACGGCGAAGGTCAGGGCGGTGATCACGCCGAGGGCGCCGAGGCCGAGCCGGGCGCCCTGGAAGAGCCGGGGGTGCTCGGTGGGGGAGCAGCGCCGGACGCTGCCGTCGGCGAGGACGATCTCCAGGGCGCGGATCTGCGCGGCGAGCGAGCCGGAGTCGCGGCCGGTGCCGTGGGTGCCGGTGCTGGTGGCGCCGGCCACGGTCTGCACCTCGATGTCGCCCATGTTGGTGAGGGAGAGGCCCTCGGCGGCGAGGATCCGGTTGAGCCGGGCGAGCGGGAGGCCGGACTCGACGGTGATGGTGCCGGCCTCGCGGTCGATCTCGCGGACGGCGGTGAGCGCGTGCGGGCGGAGCAGGACGCCGTCGCCGGCGGAGGCGATCGAGGTGAAGGAGTGGCCGGAGCCGACGGCCTTGACGGTGCGGCCCTGTTCGGCGGCGCGCAGGATCTCCTTGGCCAGTTCCTCCGCGGTGCCGGGGGTGGCGGCCCGGGCGGGCCGGGCGCTCTGGTTCCCGGCCCAGTTGGTCCACCGGGTGGGGGTCGCGGTACTGGCCTGGGGCATGGCGCCGCCTCCTGCTCCGTGGCCGACCGGGGTCGGCGCGGTCCGGGGCGGTGGGGGCCGCCCTACCCGCGGGTAGGCCCGCGGGTAGGGAGAGATTAGTCAGTTCACCGTTCGAGGTCTACGGTCTGTTCGGCCGCTTCGGCGGGCTCGTCGACGGCGAGTCCGGCGCGCAGCCGGCCCAGTCCGGCGAGCGCGGTGACCACGCCGAAGACCCCGGCGGTCAGGGGCACCCAGTAGCCCGCGGCGGAGCCGGCGGCGTCCACCACCCAGCCGCCGGCGGAGGAGCCGACGGCGACGCCGAGGGCGAGCCCGGTGGTCGTCCAGGTCATGCCCTCGGTCAGCTGGGCGGCCGGGACGAGCCGTTCGACCAGGGCCATCGCGGTGATCAGGGTGGGGGAGATGGCGATGCCCGCGATCAGCAGCGCGCCGCCGACCGCGATCAGCCCGCCGACTCCGCGCACCGACTCGGCGACCAGCAGCAGCGGCGCCATGCTGAGCGCCATGAACAGGACGCCGGCGAAGAAGCGGCCGGCCATCGAGCCGGTGAGCTTGAGGGTGCCGAACACCACGCCGGCCAGGCAGGAGCCGAGCGCCCACAGCGCGAGGATCACGCTGGCGATGGACTTGTGCCCCTGGGTTTCGGAGTAGGCGACGGTGACGACCTCGACCGAGCCGAAGATCGCGCCGGTGGCGACGAAGGTGAGGATCAGCACCTGGAGGCCGCGGTTGAGGATCACCGAGCCGCCGACGTGCCGGGCGCCCGGGTGGACCGGCGGTTCGGTGGCGCGCTGCCCGGCGAAGAGCAGGACGCCGACGGCGAGGAAGACCCCGGCGAGCAGGACGCCGGCCTCGGGGAAGACGGAGGTGGCCAGGCCGATGGAGAGGATCGGGCCGACGATGAAGCAGACCTCGTCGACGACGGCCTCGAAGGAGTACGCGGTGTGCAGCTTGGGGGCGTCGTCGCGGTACAGGTGGGCCCAGCGGGCGCGGACCATCGCGCCGGTGCTCGGCATGACGCCCATGCCGGCCGCGAAGACGAAGAGCGTCCAGTCCGGCGCCTTGAACCGGGCGCACAGCAGCAGGCCGACCACGGCGACGATGGTGAGCGCCATGGCCGGGACGATTATTCGGCGCTGCCCGTGCCGGTCCACCAGCCGGGAGACCTGCGGGCCGAGCAGCGCGGCGGAGATCGCCAGGGTCGCCGACACCAGGCCCGCCACCCCGTAGGAGCCTCTCAGCTGGGAGAGCATGGTCACGATGCCGATGCCGGTCATGGAGATCGGCAGTCGGGAGACGAAGCCGGTGGAGGAGAAGGCCAGACTGCCGGGGGAGGCGAATATCTGGCGGTAGCTGGACAGCACGGGAGCTCCGCGGGGGTAAGGAACGAGGCTGGCGAACACAGCTTACGTACCTTGGCAAACAGTATTTTCCGGACATCCTCGCAGCCCCGGCGGGGGTCTCCGGCCCCTCAATGGCAGGATCGGTGCCATGTCCGACGCGCGCAAACCCTCACCGTCCGGCGCCGCCCCGGCAGCACCGCAGCCGTACGACGCCCTGCTGCTGCTCTCCTTCGGCGGGCCCGAGGCCCCCGAGGACGTCGTCCCGTTCCTGGAGAACGTGACCCGGGGCCGCGGCATCCCCAAGGAGCGGCTGAAGGAGGTCGGCAAGCACTACTTCCTGTTCGGCGGGGTCAGCCCGATCAACGAGCAGAACCGCGAACTGCTCGCCGCGCTGCGCAAGGACTTCGCCGAGCACGGCCTGGACCTGCCGGTCTACTGGGGCAACCGGAACTGGGCGCCCTACCTGGTGGACACCCTGCGCGAACTGGCCGCCGACGGCCACCGCCGCGTCGCCGTCCTCGCCACCAGCGCCTACGCCGGCTTCTCGGGCTGCCGCCAGTACCGGGAGAACCTGGCCGACGCGCTGGCCGCCCTCGCCGCGGAGGGCCTGCCCGAGCTGCGGGTCGACAAGCTGCGGCACTTCTACAACCACCCCGGGTTCGTCGAGCCGATGGTCGACGCCACCCTGGCCGCCCTGGCGCGGCTGCCCGAGGACGTCCGGGCCGGCGCCCGGCTGGCGTTCACCACCCACTCCATCCCGGACGCCATGGCCGAGACCTCCGGCGCCCCGGACGACCCGGCCCGCGGCCGCCCCGGCGGCGCGTACGTCGCCCAGCACCTGGACGTCGCCCGGCTGATCGCCGAGGCCGTCGCCGAACGCACCGGCGTCGCGGACCGGCCCTGGGAGCTGGTGTTCCAGAGCCGCAGCGGCGCCCCGCACACGCCGTGGCTGGAACCGGACATCTGCGACCACCTGGAGGCCCAGCACGCCGACGGCGCGCCCGCCGTGGTGATGGTCCCGATCGGCTTCGTCTCCGACCACATGGAGGTCAAGTACGACCTCGACACCGAGGCCGTCGCCAAGGCCGCCGAACTCGGCCTGCCGGTGGCCCGCGCCGCCACCGTCGGCGCCGACCCACGCTTCACCGCCGCGGTGCGCGAACTGGTCCTGGAGCGGGCCGCCGCCGAGCGCGGCGAGCCGGTGACCCGCTGCGCCCTCGGCGCGCTCGGCCCCAGCCACGACGTGTGCGCGGTGGCCTGCTGCCCCAACCCGCGAGCCCCCCGCCCGGCCGCCGCCGAGCGCTGACCGCCCGTCCCGTTCCCCCCGGAGGAGAGACCCGTGCCCACCCCCGCCCTGCCCGACGACCGGCTCCTCGACGACCTGCTGGAGGTCGCCCTGGACGCGGCCCGGCAGGCCGGCGCCCTGCTGCGCGACGGCCGGCCCGCCGACCTCGGTGTGGCCGGCACCAAGAGCAGTCCGGTCGACGTGGTGACCGAGATGGACCTCGCTTCCGAGAAGCTCGTCCTGGAACTGATCACCGAGCGCCGCCCCGAGGACGGCTACCTCGGCGAGGAGGGCGCCGAGCGGCCCGGCACCAGCGGGGTGCGCTGGGTCGTCGACCCGCTCGACGGCACGGTCAACTACCTGTACGGGCTGCCCTCCTGGGCGGTCAGCGTGGCCGCCGAGCTGGACGGCCGGGCGGTCGTCGGCGTGGTGTACGCGCCGGCCCGCGGCGAGCTGTTCCACGCCGTCCTCGGGCGCGGCGCCCGGCTCGACGGCCGGCCGCTCTCCACCCGCCCGGCCCCGCCGTGGGGCCAGGCGCTGATCGGCACCGGCTTCAACTACGTCCAGTCGGTGCGGACCCGCCAGGCCGAGGTGCTGCTGTCCCTGATGCCCGAGGTGCGGGACATCCGCCGGGGCGGGGCCGCCGCGGTGGACCTGTGCGACGTCGCCGCCGGGCGGCTGGACGGCTACTACGAGCGGGGCCTCGCCCCCTGGGACCGCGCGGCCGGCTGCCTGATCGCCGCCGAGGCCGGGGCCCTGGTCGGCGGCCGCCCCGGGCACGGCCCGGACGGCGAGCTGACCGTGGCCGCCGCCCCGGGCGTGTACCAGCCGCTGCAGGAGCGGCTGGCCGCGCTGCGCGCCTGGGCGGACTGAGGACGCGTCCTCAGTCCTGGACAGCGAAGAGCCCTGGCATACGGGGGATGCCAGGGCCTGGGGTTTTCGCACGACCCCCGCAGGGCCGCTGGTGCCGGAGGTCCGGCGTCGGGTCGGAAGGTCGGGTGGATCAGGCGGCGGTGCGGTGGCGCTCCAGCACGGTGTCCACGCCGTGCTCGGCGGCGAGCCGGCGGAGGTCGTCCAGCTCGGACTGCTCCACCTCGGCGAGGAACTCGTCCCCGGCCTCGATCGCGCGGTGCAGATCCTGCTCGGCGTTGGCTATGCGCTGCAGGATTCCGGCCTTGAAGGCGTCCATACGGGCCCCCTTACTGTGTCGGACGTGCACGGTCGTACGTTCTCCGCCCCGAGGAGGTGTGGCCAGCGGCAGCGCCCCGTCCGGCAGGTCGTGGATCTCCGGTCGAGCGCGGAGACGGCCTTCGGCCGCTCCCGGTGACGTCCCAGCCCCAGGGCCGGCGCGGATGAACGCACGGCGGGTGGGTGCGATCGGCCAACAGCCAGATCGCGGGTGTGAAGCTGTCCTCCCCGCCGGGGAGATGGGGAAACCTTCCGGCCCGAGAAAGTTGCCTGTGTCACAGTCCAACCGGACTGGTCCCGACACGAACGGTCATCACCCGCTGCCAACGCTCCGTGCCTGGGCGGCAGCTTATCGCTGCTTTACCGGCGGACCAGGCAGGATGGAGGCACCGTCGGAGCCGCGCGTCCGCTTCCGGGGCCGGCCTGGAGAAGGGACAACGATCGTGCGGGTTCTCGTCGTCGAGGACGAGCAGTTGCTCGCCGAGGCTGTCGCCACCGGCCTGCGCCGCGAGGCGATGGCCGTCGACGTGGTGTACGACGGGGAGGCCGCGCTCCAGCGCATCGCGGTCAACGACTACGACGTCGTGGTCCTGGACCGCGACCTCCCGCTGGTCCACGGCGACGACGTCTGCCGCAAGGTGGTCGAACAGGGCCTGGCCACCCGGGTGATCATGCTGACCGCCTCCGGCGACATCAGCGACCGGGTCGAGGGCCTGGAGATCGGCGCGGACGACTACCTTCCGAAGCCGTTCGCCTTCAGCGAACTCGTCGCCCGGGTAAGGGCGCTGGGCCGCCGCGCGACCGTCCCGCTGCCCCCGGTGCTGGAGCGGGCCGGCATCTCGCTCGACCCGGGCCGCCGCGAGGTGATCCGCGAGGGCCGCACCGTCCAGCTCGCCCCCAAGGAGTTCGCCGTCCTGGAGGTGCTGATGCGGGCCGGCGGCGCCGTCGTCTCCGCCGAGCAGCTGCTGGAGAAGGCCTGGGACGAGCACACCGACCCGTTCACCAACGTCGTGCGCGTCACCGTGATGACGCTGCGCCGCAAGCTCGGCGACCCGCCGGTGATCGTCACCGTCCCGGGCTCCGGCTACCGGATCTGACCGGACCCGCCGGACCACCTGACCGGATCCGAGCGGACCGGACCGGATCCGTTCGCCGGGCCCGGTCGGACTCCACCCACCCCGCGCCCGCCCCGGCGGACGCCCCGAGAGGACCATCATGACCACCCCGCCCCCGGCCGGCGGGCCCTCCGGCGCGCCCGCCGGCGGCCCGCGCGCCGTACCGCCCAAGCCCCAGCACCCCCCGCGCGCGCCCCAGCCCGGTCGCTACACCCCCGGCGACGGCATGCTCGCCTGGCTGCCCTTCCGGCCGACCATCCGGATGCGGCTCACCCTGCTCTACGGCGGCATGTTCCTGATGGCCGGCGTGGTCCTGCTGCTGCTGATGTACGTGTTCTTCCAGGACGCCGTGAACAACCTGGCGCCGCGCACGTTCCAGTTCGACGGCAGCCTGCGGGTCAACGGCGTCCCGATGAACAGCGCGCAGTTCAACCAGGAGCAGGCCGGCGACTACCTGCTGCGCTCCAACTCGGCGCTCAACACCCTGCTGCGCAAGTCGCTCACGATGCTGGTCTGCCTCGCCGTGATCGCCTTCGCGGCCGGCTACGCGCTGGCCGGCCGGGTGCTGCGCCCGCTCGGCCGGATCACCCGCACCGCCCGCGACGTCGCCTCCTCCGACCTGCACCGGCGGATCGAGCTGGACGGGCCGGACGACGAGCTCAAGGAACTCGCCGACACCTTCGACGACATGCTGGACCGGCTGGACCGGTCCTTCGACTCCCAGCGCCGCTTCGTCGCCAACGCCTCGCACGAACTGCGCACCCCGCTGGCGATCAACCGCACCCTGCTGGAGGTCCAGCTCTCCGACCCGGCCGCCTCGCCCGACCTCCAGCAGCTCGGCAAGACCCTGCTGGCCACCAACGAGCGCAGCGAACAGCTGGTGGAGGGCCTGCTGCTGCTCGCCCGCAGCGAGAACGAGCTGACCGACCGCCGCCCGGTGGAGCTCTCCGAGGTGGCCACCCGCGCCCTGGAGCAGACCAGGGCCGAGGCGGACCGGCGCGAGGTCGAGCTGCGCTCCAAGCTCGCTCCGGCCGTGGTCGCGGGCAACGGCGTGCTGCTGGAGCGGCTGGCGCTCAACCTGCTGCAGAACGCCGTCCGGTACAACACCCCCGGCGGCTGGGTCGAGCTGGCCACCGCCGAGGTGCCCGGCGGCGGCGAGCTGGTGGTGTCCAACACCGGCCCGGTGGTGCCCGGCTACGAGCTGGAGCACATCTTCGAGCCGTTCCGCCGGGTCAAGGGCGCCGACCGCACCCGCAGCGACAAGGGGGTCGGGCTCGGCCTGTCCATCGTCCGCTCGGTGGTGCGCGCCCACGGTGGCACCATCGAGGCCACTGCGCGCGCCGGTGGCGGCCTCACCATGCGGGTCCGGATCCCCAACCCCTGACCCCGCCCGCCGGGCCCCTCCCGGCCCCGCCGTGCCCTCCCCGCCGCCGCGCTCCGTAAGCGACCGTTCACCGCCGCCCCCGTCAGGCCCGTCAAGACGACATAAGGCCTGGCGGGGGCGGCTTGTCATTTCCTGCCCGAGCAACTTACGGTGTCGTAACCTACGGAACCGTAAGTGCGTCCGCAGACGTGCCCGCCCAACGCGCCCGTCCCGCGCGTGCCGTCCCCCAGGAGCAAGACCGTGACCATCGCCCCTGTGCAGAGCAGCGCCTCCCTCGGATCGACCGGCTGGACCGACGCCCGGCTGATCCTGGCCCTCGAAGAGGTCGTGGAGAAGGAGCTCAACCGCCACCTCGCCGTGGCCAAGGAGTGGATGCCGCACGAGTTCGTGCCGTGGAGCCAGGGCCGCGACTTCGACGGCGTGCTGGGCGGCGACGCCTGGGCCGTCGAGCAGTCCCACGTGACGCCGCTCGGACGGGTGTCGCTGGTGGTGAACCTGCTGACCGAGGACAACCTCCCCAGCTACCACCACGAGATCGCCAGCATGTTCGGCCGCGAGGGCGCCTGGGGCACCTGGGTGCACCGCTGGACCGCCGAGGAGGGCCGGCACGGGATAGCCATTCGCGACTTCCTGCTCGCCACCCGGGCCGTCGACCCGGTGGAGCTGGAGCGGGCCCGGATGAGCCACATGTCCGAGGGCTTCGAGTCCGACAACGCGCACAGCATGCTGCAGTCCGTCGCGTACGTGGCCTTCCAGGAGCTCGCCACCCGCATCTCGCACCGCAACACCGGCAAGTACGCCGGCGACCCGCTCTGCGACCAGCTGCTGGCGAAGATCGCCAACGACGAGAACCTCCACATGGTCTTCTACCGGAACCTGCTGAAGGCCGCCCTGGAGATCGCCCCCGACCAGGCCATGCGGGCCGTGGCCGACGTGGTCACCGACTTCCGGATGCCCGGCCACGGCATCCCCGGCTTCGAGCGGGCCGCCGCGCAGATCGCCCTCGGCGGGGTCTACAACCTGCGCATCCACCACGACGACGTGCTGCAGCCGGTGCTGCGCCACCTGCGCGTGATGGAGATCGGCGGCCTCGGCCCGGAGGGCCAGCTGGCGCAGAACGAGCTCGGCGTCTTCCTGGACGGGCTGGACGGCCAGGCGCGCAAGTTCGAGGAGCGCCAGGCCGCGATCCTGGCCCGCCGGGCAGCGCGCAGGAGCGCAGACTAGGGTGTTCGGCGGAGCAGTCGAAGTGGGTGGATTTTCCGTGGTTTGCCCTGGAAGATTCTGAACGTGACCAAGCTCACATCGTGTCGCTCCGTGACTTCACTCGACCTCGGAGAGTGATCGTCCGAGCTGGGGTGCCGATCGCAGTCCGTGACCGGATTTCGGGTCAGTACCCGGCCGGATGATTGGTCGGCACCCCAGGTGGGCAAGGGAATGGACGAGCGTCAGCGCGGCCCGTGCTCACTGTGAGTGGCCGCCGAGCGGATGCTGGAGGAGGCTGGCGATGGCCCAGCGTGAGGCCTCCCGCAGCCTGGTGGATCACCCCAACGGACCCCTGGCTGAGTGTCGATTGAGTAACAGGGCTTGAAGTAAGGCAAAATCTCCGCCTCGGGTCGGGCACAAGACCGACCCCCCATGCGTTACGTGCGCTGGAGATACCGCACACACCGCACAAACCCGGAGGGGGAGAGCGAACAATGGCAACGGACTACGACACCCCACGCAAGACCGACGACGAGCTCAACGAAGACAGCATCGAGGAACTCAAGGCTCGGCGGAACGACAAGGGCGGCGGCTCTGTCGACGTCGACGAGTTCGACGCGGCCGAGGGCATGGAGCTCCCGGGCGCAGACCTCTCGAACGAGGAGCTCGCGGTCCGGGTGCTGCCGAAGCAGGCCGACGAGTTCACCTGCATGAGCTGCTTCCTGGTGCACCACCGCAGTCAGCTGTACAGCGAGAAGAACGGCAACCCGATCTGCCGGGACTGCGGCGCCTGAGCACCGCGGCGGACAGGGCCCGGCACCCGCGGCTTCCGCGGGGCCGGCACAGCGCCCCTTCCGGCCCCGGGCAGCGGGGCCGGACGGCAGGTCCGGGAGTCGTCCTGACGGACGGCACCGGGAGGACGGAGTCGGCCATGAGCACGTCGGCCGGCACAAAGTCGTAGGGACGGTCCCGCATCAGCGGAACCGTCCCTCTCCGTTTTTCGGGCCTGTGCGCGTCCGGGGCTGCCCCCGGGCGTGCGCGGGTCCCTCCGCCAGGTGCTGTCCGGCAGGATCGGCCGGAGAGCCCCTAGGTGCGGGCGCCGCGACGGGCCTCCTCCAGCGCCTCCGCCAGCTTCATCGGCGAGCGGGTCGACAGGTAGAGGTAGGGCGTCGGGTCGGACGGGTCGGTCACCTCGATCCGCAGCGCCGTCGGGACGTAGCTGCGCAGCAGCATGAAGGCGCGCGGGTTGGCCTTCGGCCCGCGCCAGGCCACCGCCTCGGCGGGGCTCAGCGGGTGCGCGGTGCCCAGGGCGTCCACCGGGATCCGGGCCGGCCCGGCCACCAGTGAGCCCTGCACCACGCGGATCCGGACCGAGCCGTAGCTGCTGATCGCGACCGCGCCGGCGGCGATGCCGACCACCAGCCCGACCAGCGCGGCCAGACCGCCGACCCGCAGCAGGATCAGGGCGAGCGTGAGCCCGGTCGCGACCGGGAGCAGCCACCAGGAGCGCGGCACCGTGAGGCGTTCGTCGTACATGCCCCCATTGTGGGCGCCCTGACGCCGGCACCGGGACGCCACCCCCACCGGCCGCGCGCCTACCCCTGGGTAGGCTGGGGCCCCGTGACCGGTTCGACCACCCCCACCGCCCCCGCCGACCGGCCGGCGCCCGCGCTGCCGCCGTCCCCGACCACCCCGCCGCCGGACGCCGTACTGCCGCCGCGCGCCCCCGAGGCGCCCGCCCCCGGCACCCGGCTCGGCTCCCACTACGAGCACTGCTTCGGCTGCGGACCGCAACACCCCGGCGGGCTGCGGATCGACGCGGTCGCCGGCGAGGGACTCGACGTCACCGCCGAGTTCGCCGTCCGGGACGTCCACCAGGGCGGCCCGGGCCTGGCCCACGGCGGAGTGCTGACCACCGCCATGGACGAGACCCTCGGCACGCTCAACTGGCTGCTGCACGCCCCCGCCGTCACCGGCCGGCTGGAGACCGACTTCCTCTGCCCCGTCCCGGTCGACTCGGTGCTGCACCTGCGCGCCTGGGTCACCGGCGTCCACGGCCGCAAGATCTACAGCGCCGCCGAGGCGCGCATCGGCGGCCCCGACGGACCGGTCGCGGTGCAGGCGCAGGCGCTCTTCATCCAGGTGAAGCTGGAACACTTCACCACGCACGGTCGTCCCGAGGACATCGAGAAGGTCCTCGACGACCCGGATCTGATGAAGCGCGCACGAGCCTTTGAGGTGAACCCTTGAGCAACACCCCCCGCCCGCCGCTGGACGTCCTGATCAGGCGCATCGACCCCGAGTTGCCGCTGCCCGCCTACGCGCAGCCCGGCGACGCGGGAGCCGATCTGCGCACCGCCGTGGACGCCGAGCTGGCCCCCGGTGAGCGGGCCGTCCTGCCCACCGGCATCGCGATCGCCCTCCCGGACGGCTACGCGGCCTTCGTCCACCCCCGGTCCGGGCTGGCAGCTCGTTGCGGAGTTGCCCTCGTGAACGCCCCGGGGACGGTCGATGCCGGGTACCGTGGAGAGATCAAGGTGATCGTCGTCAATCTGGACCCGCGCGAGGGGGTCAGCTTCCGCCGAGGGGACCGGATCGCCCAGCTGGTGATCCAGCAGGTCGAGAAGGCCCGTTTCCACGAGGTGGCCGAGCTGCCTGGGTCGGCACGTGCCGAGGGCGGGTTCGGGTCGACCGGCGGCCACGCCGCGGTCTAGCATTCCCGCGGCCTCGCAGGAAGCCGAGCAGGTATTCGCATCGGTCTTGGACCGGGAAGGACAGTGACCGTGTTCCGTCGTCGCCAGAAGAGCGAGGACGCTGTCGAGCAGCTCGCCGACGACGCCATCAGCGCCGACGAGACGGCCGATGACGTCGAAGGTTCCGCCGAGAGCGAGAACGTGACCGAGCTGGACCCGTCCGACAAGGTCGGCCTGCCGCCGGCCCCGCGGCCGGACGGTCCGTGGGACCACTCCGAGCTGGAGAACCCCGAGGAGGGGCGGGTGGACCTCGGGGGTCTGCTGGTCCCCGGTGTCGAGGGCATGGAGCTGCGGGTGGAGGTCGCCGGTGACGCGATCGTCGCCGCGACCCTGGTCCTCGGCAACAGCGCCATCCAGCTGCAGGCCTTCGCCGCTCCCAAGTCGGAGGGCATCTGGGGGGAGGTCCGCGAGGAGATCGCCAACGGCATCACCGCGCAGGGCGGCCTCATCGAGGAGGAGGAGGGCCCGCTCGGCTGGCACCTCCGCGCGCAGGTTCCGGTGCAGCTGCCGGACGGTACCCAGGGCGTACAGCTGGTGCGCTTCGTCGGTTGCGACGGCCCGCGCTGGTTCCTGCGCGGTGTGATCTCGGGCCAGGCCGCCGTGCAGCCGGAAATGGCCGGGATCCTGGAGCAGGTCTTCCAGCAGACGGTCGTCGTCCGGGGCGAGAGCCCGATGGCGCCCCGCGACCCGATCGTGCTGAAGCTCCCCGAGGACGCCCAGATGGTCGCCGACGGCGGCGGTGCGGCTGCGGCTGCGGCCGGCGAGGGCGACAACCGTTTCGGCGGCGCGGCCCTCGACCCGTTCGCCCGCGGTCCGGAGATCACCGAGGTCCGCTGACCTGGTCCGTGTCGCACTGATCGCCCCTGCCCGGGACCCCGGGCGGGGGCGATTTGCATGTGGCGGGCCTGTCCCCGTACAGTTCCGGAGTCGCCGCGAGAGAGCGGGGGCAAGCGGAAAGCAAATTCCGATGAATGAAACTCCGGAAAACGGAGCGGAAAACATCTGATAAGCTTGAAACACGAAAGAACGAAGCGCCCGGAGGGCCCGCTGGAAGGCGGTCCGAAGGAAGTGTCCGTTCCTTGAGAACTCAACAGCGTGCCAAAAGTCAAC